>JBDRKQ010000207.1:0-9782 GCA_043813895.1 Planctomycetota bacterium | reverse complement strand
ATCAACCCCCAGAGCCGCTCCCGCGCCGCCGTGTCACCCTGACCAGCAGCGGCCAGGAGCTGCGTGACGGGCTTGTCCGCCGGCATCGTCATCGAAGCTGCCCTCCCGACTAGATAGGCTGTGTTCATTATACAAGAGCCGGACGGGCTGTAACCCTCCTGTGCGGGTCGATTTGGCTGCCAACCACCTCTACGCGCCCATTCGCGGCCGGGTTCCACGCTTTCTTGTTGCATGATGGCAGTTTTTCTGCGCCCGCCGGGCCGCGGCGACGCATGAGAAGGCAGGGAAACTTGAGGACATAGCAAGAACCCACAACGCGATAGGGCACCATGACGCGGCAGCGTAGCGGCGCGAGGCGACTCGAATCGGACTTGCCAGGAGAGAAATCATGAAGTCGGGATTTCATTACGCGGTCTATTGTCTGACGTTCTTCTTGGGTGGCACGCACGTTGCTTTCGCGGGGATTACCTTCTACTCCGACGAATCCGACTGGCTGGCGGCCCTCGATAGCGCTTACCAGTTTGAGTTCACAGCGTCCAACATGGCATTGGCAGAGGAGATTCCTTCGCCACCGCCGGATGACTCAGACGTTGGCTCGCCATTGACCTTCGACGGTACGGCAACGGGATTGCCCTGGAGCTTCCGCATAGAGACGCTGGAAGCCGGTGCGTCTTTCCAATGGAACAACCCCCACTACGGCGCGGACAACAGTCTGGCCGTCGGAATGCATCCGACATATAAAGACGATGACTGGGAAATCGAAATACTGGCGGGCACTGGATTGTTTGCGTTTGCCTTTGACTTGCTCGACAGCGAGTACGTCTCGGGCGAATCGTGGTCAATCTATGGCCTTGATGACACTCTGCTCGGGACAACCTCAGCAATCCCCGTCTCTCTGGCACCCGCTTTCATGGGGGTCGTGTCGGATGAGCCAATCGTCTTCGCGCACTTTGAGGAGTCAGCAACGGATGGCGAACACATCGGTATTGCCAACTTCCGCTTTGGGATTCCCGAACCCGCGACACTCTCACTGCTGCTCTTGGGCGGTCTCGTCGCATTGCGGCGAGGGCTGAAGGACGGCGGTAGTACCTTTTACGGGCTTACGCCCGTGGCCACTTTCCTTCGTCCCGCCGGGACGGGGTGTTAGGCAGGGCGGTGGTGCCGGCGTCGATTGTCTCGATGGCGTTGCCTTCGAAGCGGTTGTTGACGAAGGCGAAGAGGGGTTGGCGGTTTTCGAGGCAGCGTTCGATCAGGTCGCGCAGGGCGGAGCGGCCTTCGGGGTAGGGGTCTTGCACGCGCTCGTAGGGGGCGAACATGTCCACCGCCTGTTGGTATGCGCGGCCGGGGCGTAGCAGCAGGCGGGCCGCGACGTGGTCCGCGGTGATGATGCCGGGCACGCGCATCTGCTCGGCCAGGGGCGGCATTCGCGTCCAACTGTTCAGGCAGTGGGCCACGTTGTGCGACTCGAGGCAGGTGAGGTACTCGCTCTTCACCTTGACGAACGCCGGGTTCCGCACCTCGACGGCGAACTTGAAAGCATCCGACGGCAGGCGCGAGAGCATCCGGTCCAGCGCGGAGGCGAACTTCGCCGTTTCGTTCATCGGGGGGCGGTGGATCGCACCGAACTCGAAGATGAGCACGCCCAGCTTGTCACGGTACGGGGCCAGTGGTTCGAGCAGCTTGTCGCGGACCAGGGCGGCGTCCATGAAGTGCGGATTGTCCGTTCCGGCTCGCCGGCCGTAACGGGGCAGGTCGGGGAACCGGTCGACGGTCACGTCTTCCGGGATCTTCAGGCTGAAACGGAATCCGGCAGGGACCTGGGCGAAGAGGTTCTCCCACGTCTTGGGCGACGGGAACTGGTAAAAAGAGAAGTCGCCGCCGACGGTCGGGAAGATGGTCGCGTACTCGGCGAGGCACTGCTGCTCGAACTTCCGCTGGGCGAACTTGCCGCGGACCTGATATCGACCGGCGTCGTACACCCGGCCCACCCAGCCGGGGTACTTCCAACTCGACGTGCCCAGGTAGATGCCGCGGTCGGCGAGCCTTCGCAGCCGGTCGGCCAGGGGGGCGATTTGCGGTCCCGGCGTCGTGGACGGGGGTTTGGGGTCTTCTGAGCTCCAGTCAAAGGCGAGTTGTTTGTCCGGCATGGCGGCTGGCTCCGGAATTGATTTTAGAAGTTCGCGTTCGGGCTTGAAATTCGGTTTTTGTTAGGGTATATTGTAATCGGGCCCGAGCGGTTTGTCGATGACAAGTGCGGGCGGCAAGTGTCATGGGAAGCATCAGTGTCCCGCCGGTGGAAACGCGCGTATGCCACTGGCGGCTTGTACGTGTTTAGCGGGGGTGGCATGGGTTAGCGGAGCCGCGTCAGGCGGCGGAGCTTACCCGTGGGGAAGACCTCAGAGTGTTTCCACGGGTAACGAGTGGGCCACCCTGCGAGGTGCCCCACTCGTTACCCATGCCACCCCAGCTGAACGCTAAGCGGCAAAGCCGGTGGGCAGGCCAAGCTATGACGCAGCAACACAACAACGATGAAGAGACGAGCCAGCCGTCGAGCATTGCCGCGGGCTGGCCGGAAGGGGTAGGGGACGGTTGCGTGCGGCTCGATCCCGCCGCCATCCTGCAAGCCACGCCGCGCAGCTTCGCGCTTCGCGTGCGGGGCCAGTCGATGATCGGCGCAGGCATTCACGACGGCGACATCGTCGTGGGCGAGTTCACGCCTGAAGCCAGACCGAGCGCGGTCGTCGTCGCTTTGATTGACGGTGAGTCCACGCTGAAACGGCTGGTCATACGAAACGGTCGTCCGCACCTGGTTTCCGAAAATCCGAGTTGTCCGGACTTCGTGCCGCTGTCGGAACTGGTGATTCAGGGAGTCGTACATACTGTAGTGCGGAAAATGGCTATTAGCTCCCCATTAAGGACTGACCGCTGAACGCTAACCGTCTCGTCATCCACTTCGACGCCGACGCCTTTTTCGCTTCCGTTGAACAGGCGGCTGATCCTCGGTTGCGGGGGCGGGCGATTGCTGTTGGGGGGTTGCATCGTGGTATTGTGGCTTCCGCCAGTTACGAGGCTCGCAAGTACGGCGTTTATACGCCGATGCCGGTGGCTCGGGCCAGGCGGCGGTGTCCGAAGTTGATCGTCGTGCCGCCGCGGTTCGAGCTTTATGAGCAGTTCTCGAACAACATTTTCGGCATGGCCGAGGAGCTTACGCCGATCATCGAAAAGCAGAGCGTCGACGAGGGCTATCTCGACCTGACCGGGAGTCGGGCGTGTTTGCGGCGAGAGCCTGACGAGATCGCCGAGAAGCTCCGGCGCGACATTGCCGACTGGCTGAAGCTCACGGTCTCGCAAGGGCTGGCGCGTAACAAGCTGCTCAGCCAGATCGGCAGCAAGCTGCACAAGCCGAACTGCCTGACCATTATCCCGCCGCGCGACGATTGCGAGCTGGCGTTTTTGCATCCGCTGCCGGTCAAGTGGTTGCCGGGCATCGGCGACGTGGGGGCGAGGCTGTTTCAATCCGCCGGGCTGTCACGGATCGGTCAGGTCGCGCAAATGCCCTTGGACTGGCTCACTGAGTTGGCCGGCTCGGGGGCGAAGCAGCTTCGGGATTTCGCCAGAAACATCGATGATCGACCGGTGGAAACGGCCCGGCCGGATGCCAAGTCGTACGGCCATCAGGAGACGTTCGACACCGACACGACGGATCGGGCGTTCATCGAGGCGACGTTGCGGCGCCTGGCGGACAAGGCGTTCTCCCAGGTGCGGGCGGACGGCAAGCAGATTCGCACCATCACGGTGAAGATCCGCTACACCGACATGGATGAGCACCAAGGCCAGGAAAGCCTGCGCGAGCCAACGGACGTGGAGGAGCACGCGTACCCGATCTTGTCACGGCTGCTTCGGCGGTTGTGGGATCGCCGCGTCCGGCTGCGAATGGTGCTGGTGAAGTTGTCAAACGTGTACAGCGGATTCAGCCAGTTGGATTTGTTCGGCATGAAACAACGACAACGGAGGCTGGCGGTAACGTGCGAGGAGATTCGTGAACGGCATGGGGCCAAGGCGCTGATGCGGGGGCATGATTTGGAGCTGTTGGCTGTTAACGCCCAGGAAGAGCGATGACAACCGGTGTTCTTATAGAGATGATATCGGTAGGCATTCCCTTCTCTTGTCATGGAGATGTTGCGGGAGGTTCACGTTATAATGACGCGCATGCCACTTTCCAAACAGGAAGACAAGAGATGTCATCCATGACCCGACCCCACTCGAGTTTGACGTGAGCATTTGACACGTAGGGGTGCCCCCGTGCGTTTGCTGCAGAGCAGTGGCCATAGCCGGCCTACGCAGTGCTTGAATGCGACGGCACGGGACTTGGCTCGGTGTTTTCCCCATGGAGCTTCAACACGCGGATGCCGCGGGCTTCGAGCGGGGCGATTCGTTCGTAGATCGCGTTCTCGTATTGGTCGGAGGAGATGATGACTGCCTGCGGTTTCAGGTTCGCGATGTCGGCCGGGGAGTAGACGGGTAGGCCGTATCGTTTGCCTCCGCGCAGGCCGGTGTCGTCGTCGAAGATCCCGAGAACCTGTAACGGCCACAGCGAGGTGGTTTGGAGGAGCTTGGCGGTGTGTCGTCCCGCACCGTACAGAGCAATCCTCTCGATCCCGAGATCAACGCACTTGCAGACCGCGCTGCGCACACGCTGTTCCAGCGAGCGTTCGTGGCGATTCAGTCTGACAGGCCAGCCGTGTTCGACTCTGTGAAGCTCGGCCAAGCGTCCAACGAGCGACTCAGCGGTTGTGTCGGCGTCGACTCCGACCCGAGGCCAGTCGATCGCGCCATGTCCAGAGCGAACGGACCCCGGTCTCATGGTGAGGACGAGTTCGTATCCGGCGTCGGCGGCCATCTTGACATGCTCGGGCCTGTAAGCGAGGTCGGGCTCACCGTATGGGAACGCGAACGTCGTCACGGGACAGCCCAGCAGGGCTTCAAGGCTGAACTTGCACTCGCCCAGTTCGCGCCGGGCCTGCTCATCGGAGAGCGAGGCGAAGACAGGATGCGAGACTGAATGCGCTCCGATGTCCCAGCCATCGTGGTGCAACTCGCGAAGCTGGTCCGGTGTCATCGTCGGCAGCGGCGGTCCGTCGCCTTCGCGGGAATTGCCGGTGAACGTGCCTGCAATGTGGCCCGTGGGGATGAAGACGGCGGGGCGGATGTCGCGCATGCGGCAGAGCGGTCGGGCAACGTCGAAGACTGAGGCATAGCCGTCGTCGAATGTCAGGATGATCGCTTTGTGCGGCGTCGGGCGATCGCCGCGGCTACACTCAATTGCCTCGCGCAGACTGATGAACCGGTATTCGGCAAGGAGGAGCCCATCCAGAAGTTCCTCGAAGTCCCGCGGGGTGATGAACATGTTGCGATAGTCGAGGGTGTCGCATGTGGGGTCGGGTGTGCCAACGGCGTGCAGCGTGAGGACGGTGAGCAGCGGCCGGTCGATGTTGTACTGCGCCAACAGCGACGCCTGACCTGTCAGCGGGCGAACGTCCCGGACGCTAGTTTCCACCGGGCCGAATCGCTCGAAGGTGCAGCGGTGAACAGCGAGAGAGGTGTCCGCGTTCGTATAGTGCTCGGAGCCTATAGGCTGGTGGGCCTCGAAAACCTCCCAGTGGAGCATCGTTCGCTGCGTGACGCGGTGAAGCTGGGCCACGACCGATGGCAGGTCATCCGTGTGAACATGTTGCAGCGCACCGCAGGTCAGCGTTGTGTCGAATGAATGGTCATCGAACGGCAGGACGTCTCTCGCATCGGCAGGCAGTAAACGGACGCGTCTGCATCCACCCACGCGTTGTCGTGCGAGCTGCAACATGCGATCGCTGGAGTCGACCCCGGTCAGGGTCGCATCCTTGTGACGCGCCTCGGCGGCCGCGAGCTTCTCCATGATCCGGCCATCGCCGCAGCCGTATTCGAGCACCGAGGCAGGGGAATCCTGCCACACTTGTTTCGTAATCGTCTCCGCCTGGATGGTCTTCTCCGGCGTGTTGTCCGACAGTATTCCCGACTGCGTGAGGTAGTAATCCCAGTAGTCGCTGTTGCGGTAGAGTTCGTCTCGCAGTTCCGTCGGCAATTGGTTGAATCGGTCGACATGGAAGGAACAAGGCTGCCGGCTGAGGTCGTGCATGAGATTGTGAACGGTTCTGGCGCCTGATTCGCGCAGGCTGTCGGTCGTCGCGACGGTTTGTCCCGGCGAAAGGTCGGGAGCGAGCAGAAAGACGTCACGCCCGACAAACGACGGCTTCGTTTCCGGTGCCAGGTCCTCCAGCACGATGATCTCGATGCCGGACAAGTCGGCCAGACAGGCCGCGGCGAAACGCGTCGCGACGAGCAAGGCGGAGCTGGGCAGTTGCCGCAACGCTTCGCGAACGGTCGTGGAGAGCGACTGCCGCAGGGAATGGACCTCGCGGAAGAGCGGAGCCCAATTGCTGCCGAGGTGTTCCGGCTGGACCAAGTCCCAGAGCCGAACGGCGATTCGGTCCAGCTCCTCCGGGGGCAGGACAGCCCGCAACGGGTGGCGATCGATCTGCACCAACTCATGGAATAGCAGTTCGTAGAGGTACCGATCGCGGGCCTGAATTGCTTCGTGCGTCGGCTGCCCCGACGCCGCTTCGCGGACCAGCGAGCCGAGATCGTTCTTGCCGTCGAAGTCAAAAGTAAAGCCGCGGCCGCGATAGTGAGCTTCGCCAAGAACGACGACGGGCTTCTCCAGCATGAGTGCTTCGACCCCGGCGGAGGAGTTGGTTGTGATGACGGCTGCGGCGCTGGCGATCAGGGCGAGCGTGTCGTTGGAAGGAGGCGAGAGGCAGTCCTGTTGCCGCAGGAGCGGCGCGTAGCACGCCGGCCCGAAGCGCGGGTCGCAAAGCGGGTGGAGCTTGACACGGAGCGGCAAATCGTTCGGCATGTGCTCGACGACGCATTTCAACAGGGCACGCTGGTCGGTGAAGTGCGGTGCGTAGTAGTAAAGCTGGGTGTCGTCGTCTACTTGGAGAGGGAGGAATGCGAAGGGGGGCAGCGTGGGCGTCTCGCCCGCGGGAGTAGCAGCCCGGTGGGGCGTGACGTTGGCTTTGAAGCGGACGCGGGCGGCTTGCAGCCGCCGGGTTTCCCACGGCACGAGAGGCTCGCTGAGCTTGTCGGGCCGGCGGAATTCGGCGGCGGCGTTGATGCCGCCGCGTGAAACGGCCACCGTCATCGGTGCGTTTCGCAGCGGCCCCAGTTCCATGCAGATGATCGAAACGTCGTGTTCGCGCGCGGCGCAGGCGGCGGCCTCCACGAAGAGGTGGTCGCGACCGTTCCAGAGGACAACGGCCCTAGGCTGGTGCTCTCGCAGATACTGCCGCCAGAATTCTACGGCGGCCGCGGCCTGTTCGGCCCGCTGATCGTCCGGCCAGCCCGCTCGCCAGGCATCGTACGCGCCGATGGAAGGACCCCCAGCCTTGGCTGGGGGGCGCCTTCGTCCGGCAGTTTCGCGTACCCCCTGGAAACGACACCGGCTTGGCACAAGCCGGCTCGGTGGGCTGACGGCTTTTACCTCGGGTGTTTCTATCAGCGTTCCCCACTCGTCGCGGACGTGTTCGGCCACCTCCCGCGAGGGCGCGGCCAGACGGCACCGCACGCCTCGGCTGTCGAGGCGCCTGGCGATTCCGGCAAACAGGAGGGCCTGCTCTCGTGTGACGGGTGCGAAAGTGACGTCTGTGGGTCTGGCGTTCATCCAGCTTCTCTGCTGCATCGGCGTCCGGTGATGGTCAGGGCATCCAGACGTCCAATAGTCGGCGCGCAGCGATCCCAGTACTGATACTCCCTGTTGTTATCGTGCGGTGCGGCGTTCAGTCTTGAGCCCGATGAGGCCAACGAATCGCGATCCGTGGGTTTGCGGGGCGCTTCGTTGACTATGGCGTTTCATGTTTGCCTGTGGCACTGGCACCAAAGCCGGTGAGGCAACGGAGTTCGGCCCCCTTGATACGATCGGCGGGACACCGGTGCTACCCGAGACGCCGGTACCAGCGCTGTTT
The DNA here is from genome assembly GCA_043813895.1 of Planctomycetota bacterium. GTDB lineage: Bacteria > Planctomycetota > Phycisphaerae > UBA1845 > UTPLA1 > CAZTAR01. The sequence goes on along the minus strand of JBDRKQ010000207.1, from coordinate 1,725 downwards.
ACGCCGATAGAAGTTAGATGGAGGCGGGTGTGGAGGAACGTCCCGTCAACTGTATTCTCCCGAAAACAGGGATCGGATCCACGCATGAGCCAACCGCCGACGATGACGGACATTTCGACTTCCAGTGTAAGTCTGGCGCCGCTCTTTGAACGCGGCGAGCACTACGGCGTCGTGCAAACAGCCGTAGCACGCCTGGCGGAGGACCCTTCGGACGTGCAGACGGCCCTGTTCGTGTTTCGCTCGCTGGTGGCGCTGGGGCTGATCGGACCGGCGATGGAGATGGTCTCCGAGGGCGGGGGGGCGCTCGCGGCGCTTCCGGAGTTTCAGGCGTTACGAAGCGATTTGGCGGAGATGCCTTCGGGGCTCGTGGCGTGGGAGAGTCTGCGCGATCGCTTCGAGGCGAACGCGGCGCGTGTGTACGAACGCCATCCACACCTTCGCCGCCACAACGAGGCGTTTCGCCGCGTTCCCGAGAGTCTGGACCTCTACCGGTCGATCGACGGAAACCTGCACCTGTCGGCGCGGCCGGCCGCGGGCGTGCGACAGTGGCTGACGGGGCCGTGCGATGCGACGCAGCTCGTTGCCGGCATCCGGTTTGCTCACGACTCCAAGGCGACGTTCTGTAGCCCGTACATCGTGCTGGGTGACCACCTCGGCGTGTTGTTCGAGGGTGTATGCGCGGGCACGAACAAGATGTTCATGACGTTTCGGCCGCGTGTTTACCTGGTCGAGCCGGACGTGCAGATGATCGGCGCGTTGCTACATGTGGCGGAATCCATGGACTCCCTCTGCGAGGAGCGTGCGACGATCTTCGTCGGAGCGGATTGGCTGGAGGAACTTTGCGGGCTTCTGCGCGACAGCGCCGACAGGGCGATCCCGGAATACATCGTGCAAGCCCCGAACGTGGAACCAGCAGAGCAGGGAAGGCTCGTGGGGGCGTTGCGGGACCTGACGACCGGGCGCGAACGCGCGGGACATGAAATCGTCGGAACAGTGTGGAAACATTACGAGGGCCTGGACCGCGCACATTGGCATTCACGGTACGGAACAGCCGCCGGTTCGGCTTTGCGAATACTCGGACTGACGAGCCGGTTTACGACTGTCCTGCAATACTCGATGCGTGATTTGAAGGCGGCGTTCGAACGATTGGGGTGCGAATTCCGCCTCTTGATCGAGCCGAACGACCACGACCTGTTGCCGCCGGTTCGGACCGCTGAGGTCATCGAGGCGTTTCGGCCGGACATGGTTTTGGCGATTGATCATCTTCGCGCGGAGTACGAGGCGGTCGTACCGACGGAGGTTCCGTTTGTGTGCTGGATCCAGGACCGGATGCCGAGCCTGTTCAGGACGGAAGCGGGTCGCGGCGTGGGTCCGTTCGAGTTCGTGATCGGGCACGGGTTCCCGGAATGCCTGACGCAATACGAGTATCCCGCGGAGCGTTTCTGGCCGTGTGTGATTCCGACCGATCCGGATCGGATGGTCGTTCCCGACGAGCGGCCTGACGATATCGAGCCGTATCGGTGTGACGTGATGTACGCGACGAATGCGGCCGCAACGCCAGCGGAGCTGCACGCGCAGTTCCGAGACCACTTCGAGGGGCGTGCCCTGGCGTTTGTAGATGCGGCGCACGAGACGTTGATGTCCGTGGTTCGCGAGCCTGCTTTTTGCGGTGACTACGACTATGACGGCCTGATCAAACGCGTGGAGCGCGAGACAGGCGTAGCG
>JBDRKQ010000206.1:0-13936 GCA_043813895.1 Planctomycetota bacterium | reverse complement strand
CCGCTTGGCGATCTGAGGTCCGACCTCCGACCACCTGACGCATGGCGGGATCACCAGCCGTGCAGCGTGCGTCCAGGACGCATCTCTTCTTGTCGCCCCGATCCGCGGGAGGCACGCTTTATAATGGCGAGGCACGCGGCTGGCCTCCGCAGTGGATTCGGCATCGGACGGTGCGGCGATGGTGTTAACACCTACCGGCCAAAGCCGGGGGCTCAAGGGGCAGGGGCTCCTGGGGTCGCGTGGGCGGGGAGCTTCGGGCTGCGGGGGGCGCCTTTGACTTGCCGACCGCGGATTTCTACAATCCCTCTCTTCAAGCCAGCGCTGGCGCGCGAGCCGCTGGAGACCCAGGGAACGGCGGGGGTTCCAACCGGGCTTGACCGCCCCGAGACGCCCGCGGATACGTCATCAAGGAGAATCAGCATATGGCCGGACCCGACACGCTCGAATTCACGGACGCCAACTTCGAAACCGACGTCCTCCAGTCCGACAAGCCCGCCATCGTCGATTTCTGGGCCGACTGGTGTATGCCCTGCAAGGCCATGGGCCCGACGATCGACGATCTCGCCACCGAGTATGCCGGGCGGGTCAAGGTCGGCAAGATGGACACCGAGGCGAATCGTGAGACACCGGTCAAGTACGGCATCCAGGCGATTCCCACGATCCTGCTTTTCAAAGGCGGCGAGGTGGTTCAGAAGTTCGTCGGCCTGACCAACAAGAAAGACCTTCAGGCTGCGCTCGACAGCACCAATCCGTAGCGCGTCATTGCGTGTACCAGGACATGGGCAAACTGATCGATGCCGCCGGCAGCTTGTCTGCCAGTGTCTTATGCGGTTGCACCAAGATCGCACTGGCGGACAAGCCGCCAGTGGCACCCGGCGACAAAGTGGAACTTTGTCGTGCCCGCGTCCGAATCCACCAGTCGCACCCGCACGCTGAATCCATCATTCAATGCGTAACAGAACACGAGAGTCGGATGTCCGCAGCGCCGGCGGTGCAGGCATAGCGGGCTCATGTTCCCATCAGCTCGCGGACCTTCGCGCCGATGTCAGCGGCACGCATGAAGGTCTCTCCGATCAGCAGAGCCGTCGCCCCGGCGCGCTGCAATCGCAGCACGTCCGACCGCGTCTTGATGCCGCTCTCGGCCACAAACGGAGTGCCGGAGGAGAGGCGCGGCGCGAGATCCTCCGTCGTCCGCAGATCCGTCCGCTGACGGTGCAGATCCCGATTGTTGATTCCCAGAATCACGCGGCGATGGGCGCTGATGAGTCCGCGCACATTCTCCAGTTGTTCCGCATCGTGGACTTCGAGCAACGCGGCCATCCCCAATTCGCCGGCAATCGAGATGAATGATGCGATGGTCTCGACGGAGAGGACTTCGGTAATCAGCAAAATCGCGTCGGCCCCGGCAGCTCGACTCTCGAAGACCTGGTACGAGTCAACGATGAAGTCCTTCCGAAGAATAGGCAGCGAGACGACATCCTTGACGGTCTGAACGTACGCGAGCCGCCCCGAGAAGTACGTCTCGTCCGTCAACACGCTCAGGGCGGCGGCTCCGCTGCGTTCGTAGATTCTCGCGATGACGACAGGGTCGAAGTCCCGGCGGATGAGACCGGCGGAAGGAGAAGCCTTCTTGATCTCCGCAATCAGGCCGATTGGACCCGTCGGCGCGGTGACGGCCGCGTAGAAATCCCTGGGCGCCGGTGCCGCCCTTGCGGCGGCCTCGACCTCCTCGACGGGCCGATCGCGCCGAGCTGCGGCGACTTCAACCCGCTTGGTCTCGACAATGGATGCCAATATAGTACTCATGCTTGTTTGGTGTCTGTCGTCACTCCTGCGGCTAGCTGGCGTAGTTTCAAAGGATTCCATGTTGCCTGAGACGTTCTCCAGGCAAGACGCTGAAATCGTCCTCCAGTGTGTCGGCGCGGCCGCGATCGTAACGCTGGTCGTCTATCTTAGCGTGCGCCGGCGCTGGCGACAGGCCGTCCGCCTGCCGCCCCCCCCCGTCCACCGACTCGAGCCCATTGACTTGCTTCTAGCCCTCATGGTCGGCTTGCTTCTGCCAGGAATGTTCGTGCAGGCTGCCGGTTGGATCAGCGGCGTCGGCCTGCCGGCGGAGGTCGCGACGCAGCCGGCGCTCACGACGGCGAGCCGGCCCGCCGAGACGATGCCCAATGATCCCCGGAGCGTCGTGGGTTTGGCGGCGGGGCAGATCGCCGCCGGCGCCGTGTTGCTCCTGATAGGCCGCCTGCGCTTTCCAGGAGGGCTCGCGGCGTGGGGTCTGAGTGTGACTCGCTGGCCGGCGCACCTGCTGCGTGCTGTCGTCACATACGTCGCCATCTGGCCGGTCTGTGCCGGGCTGCTGTATCTCACGCTCAAGGTCTTGTGGCTGTTCGATGCGGAGTACGCCCCGCCGGAGCACGAGGCGATCCGCGCGCTCCGGGCGGTGGACACGCCGACGTGGGTGAGGAGCCTGACCGTCATCGGCACGCTGGTCCTTGCGCCGATCGTCGAAGAGCTGCTCTTGCGGGGGTTGATTCAGAGCGCGCTCGCAAAGTGGTGGCGCTCGCAGTGGCAGGCGATCATCTTCAGCGGCTGTGCGTTCGGCCTGCTCCATTATTCGGTGGGGCACACGATCCCCACGCTGTGCTTCTTCGGCATGGTGCTGGGGTACGTTTACGCGAAGACCCGTTCGCTCACCGCCGTCATACTGCTACACGCCGTTTTCAACGGCAAGACCCTGCTCTGGCTTGCATGGGGCGTCTGAGGGCGTGCGCATAAAAGAACTGAACGGATGCCGAAGGGTGGTACGGGCGTCCCGCCCGTAGCCGCACGGGCAAGATGCCCGTACCACCCATATGAAATGTGCGACTTATTTATGCGCGGGTTCTGAGCGTCGCAGCGCCGGCGGGGGGCTTCTCCCACAGACGCACTCACGATGCTGTCTTGTGGCTCGCCGTGGGCAGGAATGGCGGCAGCGGACAGTCCAGGCAGTTGGCGACCGCTCGCAACAACTCCGCCTCCTCGACGGTCACTTGCCCATCCACCAACACGCAATGCGCGAGCGCGTCGATGATGCGCTGCTTGAGTACGGGCGACGCCATCGCCAGCACATCCAGCGCTTCGTCCAACGCGGCAAACGAACACGCCGCCGCCGGGAGAGGTCGATCCATCGGTTCGCGCCCCTTGGGCAGCCTGGCCACGGCGGCACGAAAAGCGCGCAGAATCTCCTCCTCGTCCGTATTCCCAACCCGTGCAAGGCATGACAGCACAATCGCACAAGACCCCTTTAACGGCCGAAAGCTGTAGTATTGCGGTTCCCGCCGCCCCCCGGAGTCGACGGCGGACTCGAGCCGGTGCAGCAGCAGTTTCTCGATCGCGAACTCGAATATCGTGATCGTCTCGTCCGCCTCGATCAGGTCTCTCACCTGCTTCGTGAACGTCCGGCGTTGCCCGTCAGTCAACTGCCGAAGCGCCGCGGCGGCGAGGTCCGCCAGTGGGAGACGCGCCGCCGCGTCCAACGACGCACGCGACTTGTACAAACGCACCGTTTCTTTCAGCAGGTTCGCTTTGACGCTCCCCTTCAGCAAAGCGAGTTGTGCCCGGCGCTGGTCCTTCGTGTCGCCCAGCAACAACGCAAAGACCAGGCAAACCGCCCGGGCCGGTTCGCGCGCGGCCTGTCGTAGCGGTTGCGGCAAGGACTCCAGCAGCGCGGCTCCGTATGCAAGGTGTGCCGGCGTTGGAGAGCCCACCTGCGCGACAACGCTCTCCGCCGAAAGAGCAAGTGACGCGGTCGCTGCCAGCCCCACCGCGCCCATCGCCGCCTCCACGCCGGCGGCTGCTCGCCCCCCGCCGCCCGCCATCAGCCTCTCGCCGGTTTCACCTTTCTTCAGGTCCGTCGCTCCCATTCGGGGCCACTGCCCGTTGAAGCCCGGGTCGATTCGCTTGACCCGGTCAAGTAGCGGCGGATGTGTGGAGAGAAAGCCGGCGGTCTGGAATCCCTTGATCCTGCTATCGGCGATGAACATGTGGCTCAGCGCTTCGCCTTCGGCCGAGAGGACCAGAGAACCGCGCGTATAGCCGCCGATCTTCTTCAGCGCGCCGGCAATGCCGTCGGGATTCCGCGTGAAGTCCACCGCCGACGCGTCCGCCAGAAACTCGCGCTGACGCGAGATCGCCGCCTTGATCAATCTGCCGAAGAACACGCCGACATAGCCGATCGCCGCCAGGGCCAGGCCAATGAAGATCATCGCCCCGCCGCCCTTGTCCCGTCGTCGGACCTGCGCATTTGTCGTCGAGGCACGGACCAGGCCCATACCGATGATCCCGATGATCAAGATGCCGTGAATCAGGCCGATCAACCGGATGTTCAGCCGCATGTCCCCTGAGAGGATATGGCTGAACTCGTGCGCGATGATGCCCTGCAATTCGTCGCGCTTCATCAATCGCACGCAGCCCAACGTGACGGCCACGGCCGCGTCGTTCGGTGTGTAACCCGCGGCGAACGCGTTGATGCCCTCCTCGTCGTCCAGCACGAATACCATCGGCATCGGCACGCCAGAGGCGATCGCCATCTCCTCGACCACATTCATCAGCCGCCGCTCGTCCGGGTCGGTCGTCTCCGGATTGACGTACCGCCCGCCGAGGCCGAGCGCCACCGTCGCCCCCCCACCGCGGAGTTTGTAGATCTTGTGGAGACTGCCGCCGCCGATGATCAACACCGCCGCCGCAGCCACACCCGCGAGCACGTTCACCCGCCACCAGGACATCTGAAACGTTTCGACACCCCGGTCAGAATCCGCGATTCGCTGCCAGTGATCTGCGTTGATGACGGCCATGGCGACGACGTACAACGCCGCAATAATGCACAGCACCGCCAGCAAGAACAGGATGACCAGCCGCTGGCTGTTCTTCCGAGCCTGTTCCTGATGTATGAAGAAGTCCATCCGCGTGCCGCCCATTCGACTCAGGCGAGATTGTAAACGCGATTGCGCGAGTTTGACAGCGCGCCATGCGCAGGAACCCGGGGCCGATCAGAGCCGCACCCGTGAGAATCCAAGCCCCGAGCGCAAGCGAGTGGGTCAAGTCTCTACAATCACGCACCAGCGCTTGAGGCTCGGATCAGATACACATGGATCTTCAGCAAACGGGTCATTCCCGTCGGCCACCTGGGGCCGACGCCACTGACAACGCCAGCCACGGGAGGCGACGCTACAACAGAGCGTGAACGGATCAGACACGCTCAAGCCTCAACTGCTCTGGACGGGTTCCCGACGCGCGTATCGCACTGCTTGTCGCACCCACTCCAGGCACGGCTCCGGCGCGAGGCCGTAATGGTGGAAGCCGATCGCTCTATGCCCGGACTGCGAGGCCTGGTGCGCCGCGGCCACCAGTGCGTCGCTGCTCGGCATCAAGGCCGGGTAGCACGGCAGTCCCACGTCAACCGCCGTCGCTGAGCCGGCTTGATCAACGATGTTATCCAGGTGCCCTTGCCACTGCGGGGTCCCGTAGTCCGACGCGCTCTTGACGAACCCGTCACAGTGCTCGCGCAGGTCCGCGACGTCGGCGCCGCTGATGTAAATATCCGGCTCGACGTGGAGCAGCAGCCGCACGCCGCTTGGCGGTCTGATGTCACGAACGAGCGTCTTCACGGTCTCGCATCGCAGTTCGAAGTACGCCCGCAAGCCTGCGTCGACGGCGAGGAGGGCGTCAAACGTCTCGTGCGGGGCCGGCTCCAGTCGGAAGGCGGCCTCGATGTGCGTTTTCGCCGAGGCGAGCACGGCTTCAACGTCGACGCTCGCGATCGAGGCGCGCTGGCGGCATGATGAGCAAAAGCACCACGACAGCAGTTTCCGCGCGACCGGCCCGAGTCGCACGCCACACTCGCGGGCGCTGAGTTCGCCCGTGCCGTGGCCAAAGTCCGCCGCCTCCAGCTCGATTGCGTCCAGCGGGTAGTTTGTCGTCAAGTCCTCGACGAGCGCAGCCAGGTACTCTCGGACATCCGGGTTGCCGGGGCACAGCCACGTGCCGATCGGGTCGCCGAAGATGTCCACGCACGACGCCATCGGATATCTCGCGACCATCGTGCTGCTGTGACAGCACACAGCCCAGGCTCGGAGTTTGATCCCCTGCCGCTCTGCTTCCTTGGCGATCTTCGCCAACGGGTTTCGCGACTTCACCCAGGATGCCGTAGCAGGAGTGATCCCTCGCTTGGGATAGCGGGGCCGGTCCGGTTGAAAGTGTGCGGCGGCCTCGAAGCGGACGGTCCGGCGCTCGCCGATCCGGCGGGCGCGAAGTTGGTCGATGTCGCGGCAAGTCGCGGCGACCGAGACGGCGGTGACGCCGATCTCTCCCGCCATCCGGGCGAGCGACGCCTCGATGCCCTCGTCTTCGAGGTCCCACGGATAACACCAGAAGAAGGCTTGGTCCATTGCGCGTTCCCTCCGAGCTGTTGCCGGGGGGCATTCTAGTGCATTGAGCGATTGAGTGTGACACCGGCGTCCCGCCGGGGTGGCATGGATTAGCGGAGCCGCGGTGGGCGGCGGAGCTTACCCGTGGGAAATGAGCCCCAAGGCGTTCCAAGGGTAACGAGCGGGCCACCTGGCAGGGTGCCTCCCTCGGTACCGATGCCACCCCACTTGAACGCTATATACGTACGGGCGTCAGCCGCTGCGAAGACGCGCAGGCGGCCGCGGCAGTCTCGCGATCTTGGGCCAGGTCGGCATACTCCGGATAGCCCAGTCGGATCAGCACGTCCTTGCCACATGCACGCGCCAACTCGGCCTGCTGCCCGATTGTCAGGCCGTCCTCGGTCGACCAACGCCGAACCGCCTCCACGTGCGGCCGGTCGTGCTCTCGCGTCTTCTCGTCGCCATATCCCTCGTGATGTGGCTTGAGGCCGTAGTCGATCATGCCGGACTCGTACGGGAGATTCAGGAACTCGCACAGGACCCGTGCTGCCGACTCCGGCTCCGTGCAGAGCTGCTCGTATTGCACGTGCAACGTTCGATCGGGATGGGCCTGGAGGAACTTGTCGAGGACTCGGTTGTCCTCGGCGACACTCTCGAAATGTCCCTCAGGCGCCGGGCTGTCGATGTGCTTCCAGGTGTGTTGCGACCAGACCGTGCCGCGCGGGTCGCGCGTGAGCACGATGAACTTCGCCTCGGGGAACAGTCGCGGCAGCAGGTCCGCCAGCCTGAGGTAGAACGGCGTCTTGTCCACGTAGTACGTCGCCTCCGGCGGTATCCTCGCCTGATAGAAGTTCGCCGCGAAGGCGCGGCAACATTCGAGGAACTGATCAAAGTCGAGATGCCCCTGGATCGCCGCAGCCGCCTGACGCGAGGGCGACCCTTCCGCCGCGTGTTCACCGCACCACATGTCCACGAGCGGCAGCAGGAACCACGTCTCCGCGGGCGCGTGAATCTGTGTGTGACTATCGAGGATCTTCCGCAAGAGGGTGGTCCCGCTACGCCACGATCCGAGCAAGAAGACTTGCCCTTCTCCTTGGTTGTTCCGCGGTTTATCAGGAGTCTTCTTCGGCGCGGCCCGGCCCATCTTGCCAAACAGGGCCTGGGTGATCTCCGCCGCGCGGTGCTTCCAGCAATGCTGAGACAGCGATCTTGCCCGACCTGCGGCGGCCATCCGGTCGATGCCGTCCGTGTTCTTCAGCAGCTTCGCAACCGTGCGCCGGCATTCCTGCGGTGTACGAAAGACCACGGCCTGCGAATCATCGAAGTGCTGCTCCATTCCCACGCGGTATGATTGGAGCAGGCATGTTCCCGAAAGCGTGATCTCGAACGGTTTGAGGTTCAGGCCGACATCGTCCTGCCAGCGCATCACGTTGAGGCCGAACCAGCCCCGGCCATACGCCTTCGATTGGTCGCCGTAGGGCAGGCTGCCGAGATACTCCCACGTGCCGGGCCAATCCTTGAATGGCTCTTCCAAGCCAAAGGTCGCACATCGGAAGTGCCGCGTGAGATACGCGAAGCTGAAGGCCCGCTCCCAGTTTTCCATCTCACGGAGCTTCATCGAGAACCGCACGTAGCACTTCGGATTTTGGAGCAGCGACATGACCGCCGGGGCTATCTGATGGTTCTCGTTGGAAAGCCGGGCGATTTGATTCAGCACGCCCTCGTCACGGCAGGCGAGTCGGGCCTGTAGCATCGACTCCACAAACTGCTCAAGCCCCGGTCGGCCTCCCCACGCCTGTTGCACGATCTCGCACAATTCTGCCTGCATCGCCCTGGCCATATCCGCACGAATCGCTTGCATGTCAGGCTCGTCGTTAGCGAGTTCCCGCAACATCAGGTCCGTCGGCTGCGTGTTGTCCGCACCGATCGCAAGAACAATGTCGAAATCCTTCGCTTTCGCGGGGTACGGCCGGAAGCTCCGTGGACTCGCCGCGTTGCTCAGGGGTAGGATGTTGGAGAAGCCGAGCACCCCCTTCATCTCTTTGGCGGTCTCCACGTTGTTGATCACGTGGAAACTGTTGGGCCCGTTGAAAAACGAAGCCGGCACGTCCAGCACGGTGCCCGAGTGCGCCCAGTGCGGCGCGTCCAGCCAGTGCATCAACATTGGCAGTTTGGCGTACTCGAAGAATGAGCCGCCGTCTTTATCTCCCAGTGAGAGGGGTCCGTTTGCCCAAAGACTGACGCAGAGGTCGATCCGGTTCGCCCAGACAAAGCCGAGAATGGTCTCGGTGAACATCTCGGTGCAGGCTTTCGCAGCCTCTCCGAACTCACAGCGTTGTGTCTTGTTCCAGAGCGGCCCCAACTCCAGAATAAACACCTCATGTCCTGCCTCGCGATAGCCTTCGATGATATCGCCGAAGATGTCGCGCGAGTTGCTGCCCGGGTGCTGGAGGAAGAGAATACGTCGGCTCATGTTGCCACCTGATATGACATCGCTGCAAAGCGTGTTTCCAGCCCCAGGCGTCACCCTGAGCGCCCGCGCCGTCGGCGATAACGACGTCCATATCAATATCGGAATAAGCCCCGCCTGCGTTGAGCAAGTACCACCGCTGAAAAGTGGGATGCCTCTGAAATACAAAAGGCCCCTCAAGAGCGGGGCGCCTCTGCCGCGTGCCTGCCACCGATAGCGCGGCTACCCCGATCGCGTCGGCATCATCTGCGATGCGTCAGTTTGATGCGGTGAATCAGGCAGCCGTCGGTGGCTTGGTCCAGCGGAGCAGCGACGGTGTTCCAGGGAGCGTCTTGCGCGCGTTGGGGGGAGCCCGTAATGCGATGGACAACCGGTGGGTTCTCGGCCGCGCGAGCCAAACGGGGCGCGACGAGGTCCTCCCACGCGGATTCAGAGAGGCGATTCCCGCGGATCGAGCGTTCCAACGCGTCCAGGGGCGAGCGTGAGGCGAGCACGACCAACTCGACCGTACCGGGTCGGGCGTCGAAGACGAAGAAGCCCCTAATCGGCACCGCCTTCTCCTGGTTGGCCAGGAAACGAGCCCGGTCGGCGTCGGCCTGAGATTCGGGATAGATGACCTCGATGTCGTCACCTCTGCCGGTGGCGAAGACGTAGATGCTGGCGTCGAGGTTGATCCTCATCGCGATTCGCATCTGATTGCCACTGGAGAACTCGTGATCTTCCGGCACGGCGAGCATCACGTTGCGCTGGGTCTTGAGGATCCTGTAACTGAGTTCGATCGCCGTGGGCGCTTCAGGCTGTGCCGAGGGCTCGGAGCCCCTGCAACTGGTGAGGAGACTAACGGGCAACAAGAGGGCGGTCATCAGAAAGTAGCGTTTGTGTTCATGCATTGGCTGTACTACAGATTCCGAGAATCCTCTCATCTCGCGAAGAAGACTGTGGTACCGACACCAAAGCCGGTGGAACCACAGGAGCGGGTGGCCCGCGTTCTTTGAGCGCGGTTGGGTGTTTGACAAACACTGGACGGATTGCTCATTTCACGCAAAGTCGAATCGAGGTGCCACCTTGGAACAAGGTGGGCCGCCCGCCCTTGATCCCTCGGTCCCTTGATTGCAACCGCAGGCCGGCTACTTACTCTCGTTGCTTCGACCTCGGCGGCTGCACACGGACGACACGGAAGCCCTTGTACTCATCCGCACTCATCGGACCATTCTGCATCTTCTCGCCGTTGACAACGTCGGCCTTGCACCATCCGCCCGTCACTCCCCAGGAACCGCCGCGAATGATCCTGTAATCCGGCTTGTCGGGGTACTGCGTTTGGCACCACTCCCAGACGTTGCCGTGCATGTCGTAAAGCCCGTATGCGTTTGGCGCGAGCCTGCCGACGGGATGGGAGCAACCCTCGGCGTTGTGGTCGTACCAAGCATGGTCTTTCAGCTTGCCCCAGTCGTCGCCGAAATGGTACATCGCATCCGACGACCGGCCCGCACGGCAGGCTTGCTCCCATTCATGGCTCGTGGGGAGCCGATAGGTCCAACTCGTGGACTGGCCACGGGCTGCGGCGAGTTCCCTCTCATGCTCCGTCAACCACCGGCAGAACTCGGCGGCGTCGGTCCACGAGACGCGGACGACGGGTTGGTTATCCCCGTTCAGGCTCTTGCCCGTTGTTGTCCGGCCGCTGTCGTGTCTCGGCTTGCAGCGGCGGTATTCGCGGTTCGTCACCTCGAAGACGCCCATGTAACAGTGCGGGGCGATCTCCGTGATGCTCACGAACATCATGCCGGCCGCGTTGACGTATCGGTCGCGGCCGTGTTTCGCGGGGCGCTTGCTTACGAAGCCGTCAAACCGATCAACCTTGTTGTCTTGGCTTGGCGGCGCAGCGCCGGCGTGCGAGCGCTGTCGGCCCTTCGGCTTGATGCCTGGGCGAATGAAGACGAAGTCGCCACTGCCGGAGATGTGGTGCAAACGCGGCACGGGCTGCCGGCTGCCGGAGAGCCGCGATTCTGCATCCCGCGGGACCTGTGTTTCGAGCATCTCGCCGAGTGTGGTGGCCCGCAACGGCTGCTGTTCGGTGTTGAGTATCTCCAGGAGCCGAGACGTGAACAGGCCGTGTCGTTTCTCGTCCAGCTCGACCGTCTCTTCGTTCGCTGCGCCGGCCGTGATGAGTTGCCGTGCCGGATGCTCGAACGCATTGGCCAGGGTCTGCGCGCCGGTGGGTCTCGCTTCTGCCGAGGGGCCGTCACAGCCTGCCTCGATCAGCACTAAAACGTGCAATGCCGACATGCGCCCGACATCGCGCAGCAGCCCGTCCAGCGCGATCGCGCCTTGTCGATACGGGGTCGGGTCGGGTCGGTCCGTCGCAGTGATGTCGGCGTCTTGCGGGATCAGGCACGCGACAACGGCGTCATTCGATAAGACCGTGCGAACGTGTCCGGAGAAGTAGAACACGACGGCATCCTTGGGACCGACACACCCGGGATCGCACAGGTCGACGATCGCGGCTTCGATCATTCGTTTTGTCGCGTTCTTGCCGAGGAGCACCTGCAAGTGATCGAACCCGTACACGTCTCTGAGCAGCTTCGCCATTTCCCAGGCGTCGTTCTCGGCATACCGCATGTCGCCAAACGCATCCGAGTCGTAGTCATCGATCCCGACGCACAGGGCGTGCCTGTTCTCGTAGCCCTCGCTGGCGTCGAGCGTCAAGCGGGAACCACCGGACGCCGGCGGGGTGCAGACGTGCCGTTGATCCGCCGAGGCGGAGACGACCATCGTTCCCACCAGCAGGAGTTCAACGACGAACGGGATTCTCGCGCTCATGGAAAGTGTGCCTCGCCGTCGTGTCGGCCTTAAATCCAGAGCAGGTTGACTTCTTGTGCAGCAGCCGACGCTACACCCGACGTCCGACACGGGGGCCAAACGCTACGCTGTTTCTTGAAGTGCCTCAGCTGGGCCGTCCATCTAGTCAGCAGACTATCCTAACGTAGTGCCATCATGCGTGCACGGAGCAAAGGGTGGAGTGGCGAGGGTAATCGGCGCGGTGACACGGGTGAAGAGCCCTGGATTGCCGATGTATAGATGAATGGGCTAACATGTCGCTGATGCCGACGGCCGACCGATTCTGCTGGCGTCGTGCGAGCACCTCCGCCGCCAGCCGCCGAGTCAGTGACAGCATCGGCGATGGTGACGCAAGGTCGCACGGCTCGCGCCGTGGGCTGGACGCTGCCGCTCCTCAGGAGCTGAAACGCCCACCGATCGTGTTACGCACCCCGATTGGCTGCGGGCTGACCATTCCTACTTGCAGCAGCCGGAGGCTTCCGATAACATCTGGGCCCTCGCAGGTTGACCCCGCGAACGTGTGGACGTTCCGGAAATGAAAAGGGAATTCACTATGACGCGTAAGATCGTACTTCTCCTGATCAGCGGCCTGTTCCTCACAGCGACCTCACCCGGCTGCGGAGTGGTGCTTGAATGCAGCAATAACCTGGACGGCACCACACTGGGCTTCACCCTCATTGTGCCGGCGGAATACGTGTGCCAGGGCTCGCTCCCGGCGAGCCCCCCTGCGCTGGCTCTCCTCGGTTACTCAGACAGCACCACGGACTGGTCCGTGTTCGTCTTTGTCACCGAACCGCCCACGGACGGTGAACAGGTGAACGGTGGCTTGGTCGATGGCGCCACTGCTGAGGAACTCGACCCATACACGAGCACCCCCAATGGAATCGTCTTCGAGCAGGCCAAGCTCACTTCCAGCGACGGTGGTTTTACCTATGTTATTGCTGTAACTACCTTGTCGAGCGGCAACCTCTTGGCAATACTCGTCGCCGTCCCGGCGGACGCTGCGACCCCGGCCGACGATGCCGCCCTGCTCACGCTACTGAACACGATCGCCAACTCCGTCGCGTTCACCGGCGCGTAGCGAGAATGGTGCCTCTCCAAGACGCACCTACGGGCTCGCGCCTTCACAGATGCTGGCTGCAGCGTAGCGTCGGCCCCCTGTGGCCGACGTAGAATATAGAGCGGTTTGCAGCTCTCGTTTACGTCGGCCACAGGGGGCCGACGCTACCACGTACGTCCGACACGGAGGTAGGTCGCTACCGCGAGAAACGTGCCGCGACGCCTCCCACAACAGGCCTCCCTTCTCGGCCCCTGGAATCCGCAACCATGTCTGAACAATCGACGTCGGTAACGCCCGAGCATTTCCGCTACATTGCAGAGCACACACTGCCTGAAGACGACTTCCTCAAGAAGCTAAAACGCCAGGCGATCGCAGCCGGCCTGCCGGCAATCTGGATATCGCCCGAGCAGGCCGCCTTCATCCAAATCCTGCTTCGTCTGTGCAACGCGCGGGAGGTTGTCGAGGTCGGCACTCTGGGCGGGTACTCCGCCATCAGCATGGCCCGAGCGTTGCCGCCGGGCGGCCGCGTTCGGACGATCGAAATCTCCGACGCGCACGCGGACTTCGCCGAGGCCTGGATCGCTCGGTCGGACGTTGCGGACCGGATCGAGGTCCATCGCGGAGATGCCCGGCAGGTTCTCCCCGACTTCGCGGCGGACTCGGCGGACGCGGCGTTTCTCGACGCGGACAAGGCCGGTTACCCTACCTACCTTCGGGAATGTCTGCGGATCGTCAGAAAAGGGGGGCTCATCCTGGTGGACAACGCCTTCGCCTTCGGACAACTCTTCGACGCCAACCCGACCGACCGGGAGGTACCCGCTGTTCGGGCCTTCAACGAATTAATCGCACGCGAGAATGCCCTGGAGAGTATCATCGTGCCTATCGGGGACGGCTGCTGGGTTGCCGTGAAACGCTGATCCACGTAAACAAGCACGCCGAGCGACTGAACATGGCTGACTTGCGTGCAACAACGGAAGCGGAAAGCCTGGAGACGGTCGGTCGCCGTACTCTAGGCAGCGCGCTCCTCTGCGAGCGGGCCGAACGGATTTGGACGCTGGCAGGGTGGATCGGGGGTTTCTCGGAATTGCGGAATGTGGCCTGCAATCGTGGCGCCGTCCGGGCTGCCGCGTGGTTTCAGGATGCATGGTGTATCGATGAAGCGAA
>JBDRKQ010000205.1:0-29952 GCA_043813895.1 Planctomycetota bacterium | reverse complement strand
GCTCATGTCACAGTCCGGTTTGAGCAGACACCCGAGAATGGGACGGGAATCGAGCGCTGGTGTTCGGCTGTTTTACCGTCGGCTCGGTCGTCTTCTGGAATACAGGACGACGCAGCAAATGAAGAGCGTGCCCAACGAGGCTGCACCTGTTGCGCCACACGTCCCGCATTGGCCCGGGTTCAATCCCGGCACGATCGGCGCGGTGGACGAGGGCGGATCTTTGACTACCGAGACGGTGAACCGCGTCTCGGCGGGACACCCGGAGGCGTCCGTCAGTTGCAGGCGTATCACATAGGCCCCAATCTCGGTCGCGCTGAACGTCGGGTTGGCGGCGGTGACGTCACTGATCGTACCGCCGTCGTTCGGATTGACCGGGATGGACCATCCGTAACTGTACGGCAACGTGCCGCCGGAACCCGTGGGGCTTCCACCCAGAGGCAACTCCGCACCGACCATGATGATGGGGTGGTACGTTTCGGCAGTGCCGGCCGAGACGGTGGGGCCGTCCCCCACACTGATGTGAACCATCTCCGTCACGGTGTACGGGGGATCCGAGGAATCCGTGATGACCACCTGTACGTCGTAGTCTTCTTTGGCCGGGGGCAAGAGCGTCGGATTGGAAATAGTGCTGGAAAAGCTGTCGAAATCCGACGGGCCGTCTATCACTGACCAGGCATAGATGAGGGGCGACGTTCCACCGGATGCAGTCGGGCTGCCGCCAAGCGGCAACGTGTCAAAGTCTAAACAGGCGGCCATATCGTTCGTAACGTTTGCCACGAGATCCGCAACGTGAATCGTGAATTCGTCGGAATGCGAACACGGCCCTGGCGAAGAATCGGTTACCGTGCAGCGCACCACATAGGTTCCAACGGCCGGCGGCGTGAAGGCAGGTTCCAACGCGGATGCGTTGTCGATTCCACTCGAGCTCGGACCCGAGACGATTTCCCAGAAGTAGCTCAAAGTGCCCACTCCGCCTTGGATAGAAAACAGCGGAGCCAACGTCACGTGTGTCCTGTTCGGTGCAAGCTCGCGATCAGGCCCGAGGTTGACAGTTATGGGCGGTAGACACGAATCGGGAATGAAGTCTACATTACAGTCTTCTTCAAGCCCCGATGAGATATCGCATTCGTCAGGTTTGTCGTTTCCGTTGCAGTCGGCGCTAACGCCGGCCACGATGTCGCATTCATCCGGGAAGGAGTTTCCGTTGCAGTCTTGGCTCGTTCCCGAGGAGATGTCGGTTAGATCGTTGATACCGTTGTCATTGCAGTCGGAGGTGATACTGGAGGCCCCGCTGATGATCAGAGAGACTCTCTGCTCGCCGCCGGCCAGGGGACCCTTCGAAGTCACTTGAAGGAAGAAGACATTGGCGCCTGGTGCTTCGATGACAATCTGTTCGACGTTATCTACATCGTTGTCGCCGGTTGTCGCCGCGGCCGTTGGGTTGCCGACATCCAACACCCACGGGGCATACACCACCGCCCCGTCTGAAGAAGTAATCCGCATGTCGAGGTCGTTGACGAGCATCTTTGTGGTCGGGTCCACTGCGGCTGCAGGCGGCGTGCCGGGTGGGTCGGTCCAGCAAATCGTGGCTCGCAGCTCATCGGAGCCTTTGCTGGTCGTGACCGCCAACAGCACGGCGTCGCTGTCGGACAGCGTCCATTCTGAAATGGTCAGCGACTGAAGAGTATCCTTACTGATCAACGCGGCGGCCTTCGCCGTGTTCATCAAGCCCCAGCCGAATTCGTAATCCGGCCCTGGGTTCGAGCCGCATTCATCTGCCGTGTGGATCGCGAGGCCTTTGAGCGAAGCGGCGAGCAGATCCGGGATGCCGGGGTGCGTGCCGCGGTAGTGTTCGAGCAGCAGACCGAGCGAGCCGGTGACATTCGGCGAAGCCATCGACGTGCCCGAATATTCCGCATACCAGTTATCCTCGCCGGGATAATCCGGATTGTGATAGGCGGAAAACAGCCACAAGCCGTTTCCGACGATGTCCGGTTTGATCCGCCCGTCGTCCGCCGGACCCCAGCACGAGAACGAGGTCATCGAGACGTCGCGGGGATCGCTGTATCCCCCGACGACGTCATTAACGGCGCCGACCGTCAGTCCGTTCTTGGAAATGCCCGCATGGCCGATACAATCGTATCCGCTGTTGCCGTCCTTGTTCCGAGTCGTGGAGCTCGTTACCCAATCCTCTGTGCCGTCGTCCCAGTACCAGTGCGAAGTGCCGGCGGAAGGCCCTTCGTTGCGGTCGTTTCCGGCCGATGTAACGAATAGATAATGGGGATTATCGTAGGTAGTCTGGTCCCATGCGACCGACTCATCACTGTAGAACCCGAAGTAGTAGTCCTCCTCCTGGCTGACGGTGACATCTCCGAACCAGTACCAACCCCATCCCGCCCCGAAATTATCCTCAACCCAGCCCGTGATCAGGCCGTAGGAATGATTGGACACGGGCAAACCCTGTTGTGCCGCGAGGTCCATCTCGTTGAGGTCGTTGTTCCAATCATAACAATCGAGCGTTGCTTCATGCGCCCCCCCTCGACTCTGACCAACCGGGTATCCAAATCCCCCCGGCCAGAGGCCCTCGCCGATCATGGTGCCGGCCACGTGCGTCGCGTGGGAACTCAGCATGGAAAACGGCTCAATCTGTGTCGCCCGGCCGCTGAATTCGATATGTGTGGTTCGCGTACCGCCGCCGTCCCAGATGCCCAGCCGCACGCCGGCACCTGTCAACCCGTAGCCGGTCGAACCCCCGGGCCAGCACTCGTCCGTACTCAAGGAGTCCGCGGCATCGAGGTTGTGCGTGATGTAATAGAACGGCATGCCGTTCACAATTCGCTGCAACTCGAACACACGGCCTTGGGACGTCTCGCCACGCAGCCTTATCCCCCACTCGCCGGCTACTCGCTCGGCTTCGTCCTGATCGAGGATCGTGAGCCTTTGCCCTGGCGAGCCGCCGGCTGATTGCCCCTGCTCCTGTGACTGCGCGGAGGCTGTGCCTGTGGGCAGCAGCACGGCCAGCATGATCGCGCCGAGCGAGCTGATCCAACTCGTTCCCCAGGGCCTTTGTCGGGTATCGTCAGTGGAAGCCTTGGGGCGAGCGTCTTCGCGGAACTCGACAGAGTTTGCAGCGCACCAATTCGGATGAGTTCTGGTGTTGTTCATGGCCTTCCTCACATGGACACTAGGACGTTGGCGGCGCGCAGCGCGCCGCCCGAGCCAAGCTTGTCTCACGGGTATGTGGTGTTCGTTCGCATCGAATCTCGACCACGCGGTCGGGGGAACTCCGTGGTTCGACTGCCTGTAGGGGGGGCGATTCTGGAATCGCGATCTCGGTGTAGAATCTTCGCCGCTACCCCCTGTGTAGTAATCAGTAAGCCAGCCCCGCCGACTCGCCGCCCGCGCAAGCCCATGCCGGAGGGCCGGGCTGAGTGTTATCGCACAGTTCACCGTACTCTCTGCGGCACGCCGGAGACCAACATCAGAATAACCGAGGTCGCGATGAAAAACAATGCTCTTTGGGCCGGTTCGCTCCGGTTCTCGGCGCGGGATCGAGCATTCGATGGCCTCGCCGTGAGCCCGGGCAGGGCCGGAGCAAGGGCCCTTCCTTGGGTCCGCCTTTATTATACGCGGGTTGGGGCTGTGTTTCCTATCCCCGGTGGCAGGCCGGACGGCCTGGGGCACCTGCTTTTACGGACGTGTACGGAAATGTCCATCTCTTTGCAGGCGAACAGAATCAGACCATGGAAGCAAGCTCCGGACGACCTGCATCTGTGCCACAATCCAGAGATGGTCCGGCATTGTCGGCAGTCTTACTCGCCCGATCGATCTTCGAGCATCTTGCGGAGCTGGCCGTTTTCCCTGCGGGTCGCCTCCAGATCGAACAGCAAGTACTTGATGGACAATCGCAAGTAATCGATCGAGTCTTGAAGGCTGGCGACCGTTTGCTTGAGCTTCTCGTGGCGCTCTTGTGTTTGCGAGGCAATCGCCTGGAGCTTCGCCTGATCCTCCGCCGGGATGTTTCCGATCGCTTTGACCAATTCAGCCAGCTTCTGATGAAAGGCCTGCTCGTCCATTCCTCTTCCCCCCACGCTCGCAACCCTCTGCTTCGCACTTCCGCCGATTACCCGGCGTGGTCCGCACGCGGCGTACCTGCGGTCGCACCGCTGAATCACGGCGTCGCCGAGGTCAGAATCCCATAGAGACTGGGCAGTTACGTCGCCTGGCCCCGCGTAGCCCGTTCGACAGGCCTGTCCCGGTTATGCGAGTTCGGTGCGTCTTGCAAACACCTGGCGAACCGACGACGCTTGTAATCGTCCGATAGTCGTGCATGAGACGCAGCCCGGTCCCGCCCGGCCCGGGGGCAATTTACGGCCCGTCTTCCTGGCGTTCAGATTGAGCAACGCCGATGCGTATCCTGTAGGACGCGGCCATTGGCTTCAGCGTGCGATGGTAGGAGTTGCAGACCGATTGTGACATCAATACGGCGCACATCGACTCGGCCCTCTCCGACACGGCGCGCACCGTCCGAGGCCGACCCCGCGCTCGCCGCAGGATTTCCACATGCGTTGATCTCGGCCCTGTGCGTGGCGGCCGTCATCGGTTTGTCCGTCTGCGCGTTCCAGCCGGGCCTGCACAACGAGTTCCTCAACTGGGACGACGACCGGAACTTCCTCCTCAACACGGACTATCGCGGCCTCAGCGCCGCCAACTGGCAGTGGGCGTGGTCTACCTATCACCTGGGCGTGTGGCAGCCGGTCGGCTGGCTTCTTCTTGGATTGCAGTACCGGATCGGCGCAATGGCGCCGGCCACGTACCACACAGCCAGTCTCATCATTCATGCCGCCAACGCCGCATTGCTCTACTTCCTCGCAGCCTCACTGTTGGCCGCGGCGATGCCGGCGGCCTGCAACGCCCGACCGATCGGCACGCGCGTGTGCGCGGCAGCAGCGGCCATGCTCTTTGCCGCACACCCGCTTCGCGTTGAGGCGATCGCCTGGGTGTCGTGTCAGCCCTATCTGCCGGCGGCGTTTTTCTGCCTGCTCGGCACTTGGGCGTACGTCCATACGCAGCGCCCCCCGTCGGCGACGCGGCGGCGGCGGATCGGCCTGGCGATCACGTTCGTTTGCTACCTCTTGGCAGTCATGTCGAAGGCCGTTGCCGTCAGCCTGCCGGTTCTCCTGTTGATCCTCGATCTGTATCCACTCGGGCGGTGGCAAGGGCGAGGGCAAGCGAACCGACCCTTCCGAGGTCTCGCGCGACTCGTGATCGAGAAGGCCCCCTTCTTCGCGGTTGCCGTCGTCGTCTCGGTTTGGGCCGCCGCGGCCAAGGATTACAGCGACACGCGCGTACCACTCGGGGACTTCGACGCAAGCGCCCGATTGGCGCAGGCCGCGTACGGCCTGATCTTCTACCTGTGGAAGAGCATCATCCCCACTGGCCTGCTTCCCTATTACCGGCTGCCGGGTGACATAGGCCTGGCACACGCGTCGTTCGGCCTGTGCGGGCTTGGTGTGCTCGCCTTGACGGTCGGAGTGGTTGTCATGCGGCAACGATGGCCGGCACTGCTCGCGGCGTGGGGCGCCTATGTCGTCATCCTGATCCCAAACTTGGGTATTGTGCAGATCAGCCAGCAGACCGTTGCCGATCGCTACAGCTACCTCGCGATCATGCCGGTCGTGATCTTGTCGGCCGGAGCGATCTTCAAGGCCTGGCAACACGCCGATGTGGGACGAAAGGTCCTGCGCGGCGCGCTCGCTATCGGCATCGGGCTTGCAGCGGCCGGGCTGGTCTCCGCTTCGCGCCGACAGGTGACCGTCTGGCACGATTCGGATCGCCTTTGGCGGACGGTGATTGATGCTGATCCCAAGTGCGCCGTCGCCGAGTGCAATCTCGGCGCGGCCCTGTTGGCGAAGGGTGAGTACGCGCAAGCTTCCGTTCACGTCAGCCGGGCAATCGACCTGAAACCCGACTTCGCATTCGCCTATGCCAATCTCGGTGTCATCTGCTGCAAGGCGAGGAAGTTCGAGGACGCGATCGCCTTCTTTGAGGAAGCGCTGGATCACCGACCCGACCTGCCCCGATCCGATCTCGCCAAGGTACACGCCGGACTGGGAGAGGCGTACGCCGGCCTCCGACGCGACGGCCTCGCCTGGAAGCATACGCGCAAAGCGCAGCAGCTCGGCTCCAAGGAGGCGGAGAAAATGATCGAATACCTGCGCCGGTTCTCGCGAGAACCCAAGCGCGACGATTAGCAACTCAAGAGCCCCCGGCCTTGGCCGGGGGGTACGTTCCCACTTGTCACAGAGCACCCCCTGGCCAAGGCCAGGGGCTCTTGAGCGGCGGGGCCGAGCTTCTCGTCAAAGCGCCGACCGAGAGGAGGTGTCGCCTCCGTCCTCTTGCCGCGAATCCTCGTCCTCTTCGTCTACATCCTCGAACGTGTCCGCTTCGTCGAGTTCGCTGCCTGGGACCGGAACTTCACCCGACGGCGTGAGAGACGCAGCGCCGGGGTGGATCTTTTTGATCACGCCGAGGACCGGCCCGCTCAGGGCGTATGCCGCCGCGGCAAGGGCAATCGTCATCTGGAACTGGATCACGAGGGCTACGAGAAACAGGATGACAATTGCCACGACCTGCCTGAACGAACGCCTGCCCCGCAAGAGCGTGTTAACCAGGTGGGCGTAGCGGAACCGACTGACCATGAGTAAACCGAGGATCATCGCAAACGGCGGCAGCAGAAACGCCACGATCCCCGATGCCTGCTCGTGGGCGATGTCGGGCAGGAGGTCCTGATGAAAGATGATGAGGCCGATCAACGCACACGCCGCACCAGGCGTCGGCAATCCCCGGAAGCCTAGATGCGCCGATTCGTCCTCCACGTTCTCGACGTTGAACCGTGCGAGGCGGAGGGCCGCGCAGCACACGTACGATGCCGCCATCACCCACTCCGCTCGCCAGTAAACCCGCTCCAGCGCGCCGAGATCCTTGACGCTGCCCGGATAAGTGATACAGAGCACGAGCACGGCCGGGGCCACGCCAAAACTCACGATGTCCGCAAGCGAATCCAACTGCCCGCCGAACTCGCTCGTCTTTCGCGTGAACCGGGCCAGCCGGCCGTCAAGCCCGTCGAAGAACATCGCGACGACCAGCAGGTAAGCGGCGATTGCCAGGTAGGTCGGGAAGAAGCTGTTCATCCGGGCGTTGCTCGTCATGAGCGTGCCTAGGTCCGCCCCGGCGGCCTGAATACTGAGCAGGCAAACATAGATTGCCCCCAGTCCGCAGACGAGGTTGCCAAGAGTCGCCAATGACGGCAGAACGGCAACCGTTTTCAGCACACGCTCGCGCCGGCGGACGCGACTATTCGGAGAGCCGGGTTCTCGGGCAATCTTCAAAACAGGAACCTCCTCAAGTCGCAATCGGCGTATCGCACAAAGGCGCATCGGGTGACACCTGACCCTCCACGGCCCGCTCACGATCCGTCCTGCTTGGGCTTTCGGACGTTTCGCAGAACCGCATGAGGATTGTGCTACCTGCGCTCACGTGTCGGCCCACCTGGACCGCTGGCACGAATCCGCTATCCGCCGGCACGATCAACTCGGTGCGGGAACCGAACTTGATCATGCCGATCTTCCGGCCGCGCCGCACCACCGTGCCGTCGCCGACATGGCACACGATTCGCCTGGCGATCAGGCCGGCTATTTGTCGAACGATGATCGGTCCGCTCATGCCGGACTCGGGTTCGATGAAGATGGTGTTCGCTTCGTTCTGCGCGCCCGCGTCCAGGTGCCGCGCGTCCAGAAAACGACCCTGGCTGTAATCCGTCTTGATCACGCGCCCGTCACAAGGCGCCCGATTGATGTGTACGTCGAACACCGAAAGGAAAATGCCGATCCGCAGGGCGGGCCCGTCTATTCCCTCGCAGCCTGCCAGCGGCGTGACGTCCGAGACCTTTCCGTCTGCCGGAGCGACCAACAGGCCCGGCTCGCGCGGCGTGATCCGAGCCGGATCGCGGAAGAACGCCAGAACGAACAGCCACAGTACCAACAGCGGCGCTGCAACGGCCCATAGCCACGGCGAGACTGCGATTGCGACCCACGCCGCGACAGCACCGCCGCCGCCCAGGACGAGCGTTGCGATCAGGATCTCACGCAGGCCGTCTCGCGTTAGCGTCATGGTCGGTTTCACCTCGAACGCTCGATGGCGGCCGGTCCGTTTCGGCCGCCCAAAGGATCAACGCAATGACCGGACGTCGTGTACGCAATGATCGAGCTTCAATTTCTGATTATACGCCTGATCGCCCTTGGCCGCATCCGCGAGCTTGGTGCCACTGGCGGCTTGTCCGCCGGTGCCGAGTTCCCCTGTGATGCCGCGTAACCGGCCTGAGGGCCGAGCAAGGACTCTCGGCCCAGCCAAGATTATGCCCTCGCTTGCGTTTCGGGTTGGTACAGGCCGACGCCGCGTTCGCCGACCACGATCCGCATGTTCGCTCGCGGCGACATATGGGTAGGCGCGTCGAAGGCCGTCGCATGCTACGCGCTACACACTCTTGAGCCAGGCCGTCATTTGGCGGTGAGTCTTCTGCCACTCTGCCGACAGTCTGTGGGCGAGAAACGTCTCGAACAGCAGATCGAGGGTCTCTGATAAATGACGGATCTGCTCGACGCGTTCTTCCACACGCGCGCGGCCGTTGCCGTTGCCGTTCGTTTCGATCTTCGGCAGCGTGGCTGTGCTGATGTTGAACGTCTCGGCTTGGAGGGTGAATTCATACTGGGAGCCTTGGCGCGAAAGCAAAAGTCCCGCTTTGCGCGGCAGCTTGCCTGTCTGAATCGCGCGGCGGCTCTCCGGCAACTGGGTGGGACCGTCGCACGTGATGACCTCTTTGCCGGTCTCCGCAAGCGGACATTCCAGGACAAGCTGCTTGACAATCAGGACCGCGACCTCGGTTCCGTCGGACAACGAGATCGTGTCCGACTCCGTGTTCAGCGTGTGCCAGAGCCATAAGAGAAACTCGTTACCGAGGTAGTCGCGCGAGCCGGCGTCATGGCTTGTCCAGTAGACTTCAGCCTGTTGCGGGCCATCGGGCATGTCGACAAACCGTGAAGGGCGGAGGTCCTCGATCTTGCGAGTCGTGCCTTTCTCCTCCGCCGACAGGTAACTCAGATAGCCCGCCGTCATCTGCTCCAGCCGCTTATTGAACGTCGCCTTGAAGAGCGGGTGCAGACGTTCGAGCACTGCCGGCTGGGTCGCGGCGACGTAGAGCACGTCGTCGCGCGTGTCCCAGAGCATCGGAAACTGGCGAAGCCGGCGGTACTTGCCGTCCTTGATCTCGCGCTCCGCACGGCGGCGCGCGGCGGTTGTCGCCTGGCGGCGCATACGCGGGTGCAAGCGGCTGTTGCCGTTGTTGTCGCGCAACGCATCGATCTCCATCTCGACGTAGGCCCGCATCAGGTCGGGCGGAATCCGGCTTGCGTCGATCCTCATTCCGAAGTGAAGGCTATCGAGAATGATGTTCTTTTCGATGTCGAACTCGAGATCGAGCAGGTGCCGCCCGCCTAGCCAACCCACCTCCTCGTTGTCTGCGGTCATGATGCGCTGTTTGCCGATGGCGCTGGCGCGAAACTTCTCGAGCAGGTTCTCGTCCAGGCGTTTGGGCGAACTGCCGAGGACGTGGAATCGAGAAAAACTGACCGTGCCCGAGAGGAATGACATCGGAAGCCTCGCTTGTGTTCGTTGTGTCGTAGGTTGATTCTGCGGCGAGACAGCAGCAACCGAATCGGAGGAATCGTAAGCGGCCTGGGTGATCGCGTCAACGCGACCGTGCGCGGATCAGGCCACGGCGGCAAGCCCTTGTCGTACTGTCGGTAGCAACACGAACCGCCGCCTTTTCACAGGCCCGCTGAAAGATCACTCATTCACCATTGGTGCGCGTCACTTCTCGATAACGTACTCGTCGAAGACATCGCCGCGTTCGTTGATCTGTTTCAGCACGAGCTTGTCGGTTGTCAGATCGACTTGAACGAAGCCGAGCAGCTTGTCGTTGTAGACTCGGTTGTACGGCGGTGGCGGCAGGTTCATCGCGTAGCGCCTCGCGCCGCCCGTGCCGCTCGTGATGTACACGACCCCTCTACCGTCTTCGACGATCTTGTCTCGGAGGATCGGGGCGCTGCGTTCGTACAGGTGGTTGTGCCCGCAGAAGACCATGTCCACGCCGCAGTCCTCAAACACGCTGACGTATGCCTCCTTGACGTAGGCGGCGCCCTCGGGAGGGTGGTTGCTGCCGGTATAGAACGGATGATGGAAGTAAACGAACTTCCATCGCGCGTCGCAGTCCGTCAGAATCTGACGCAGCCACGGCGCGACGACGTTCTTCATTTGCTCCGGCGTGAGGATACCGCTCTGCTTTCCGGCGACCCGATTCGTGTCCAGACCCACGAACCTGGCATCGCCGAAATCGAAGTAAAAATTGCGTTCGGGCTCGATTCCCTCCGGCCCGTTTCTCGGTAAGACGAAGATATCCAGAAGTGCCTTGCCTGCGTCGGTCGCGGAGTCGTGATTGCCCAAGACGCTCAGGAAAGGAACGGACCGGAGCAAGACCGCGTACGGCTCGAAGAAATAGGGAAGGTAGTTCTTGGCGAGGCCGGTAGACTGATCCAGGTCGCCGAGATGAATAAACAGGTCCGGGTTGTGCTCGACGACCAGCTCCCCCAGGGCCGCCTGGGCATTGCCACCGACCCCGGAATCACCGAACGCGATGAAGCGAAACGGCGTGCCGCGCGGCGGCGGCGCGGCGGTCTCGTGTGGGCCGGCGAGTTGGACGTCGCGCCACAGGAAGCCCGAATGGCTGACGGTGTAGGTGTATTCGCCGCCCGGCTTCAGGCCGTCGAAGGAAACTTCACAGCGCGTACCCTGCGCCGTGGCCGTCTTGACAAGCTCCATCCCGTCCGGACCGGTCAGACACACCTTGCCCGTGGCGAAGAGCGCTTCGACGTCCCAGACAATCGTCAGCGTGTCGGGTGCCGGGATCTGGACCATCGGCCCCGCTATCAGTGTTGGCCGGGCCCTTTTGCTGATAGCCGAAGTGCCGACCGCGGCGAGAGCCAGAACCGTCACGGTGATGAGGAAGACCGGCTTCCGTCTCGCAGGTCGGCCGGGGGTATCCGTATTCGCGGTCGTCATGCCACTCCTCGGTTGCATTTCAGGAAACGTCGGAGACCGGCAGGACACGGGTCATTGCCGATGCACAGACGGGGGAGTATAGTAGGTTGGAACGAAAGGGAGAACCAGTCATGCCATTGCCGGACGATACGCCGAGCATCGAAGAGCTGGCCGAACGGATCAACTCGATTCGGGACTCTCTTTGACATCCCGAACAAGATAGAACAACTCAGAGAAAAAGAGGCGATGATGGCAAGACCCGGCTTCTGGGAGTCGGGAGACGCGCAGACCGTCGTCGCGGAGCTCAAGTCCCTCAAGGCGATCGTTGATCCGGTCGAGGCCGTATCCCGGCGCGCCGACGACGCGGTCGTCCTCCAGCAGCTCGCCGAGGAAGAGGACGACGATTCGACTCAGCAGGATGCCGACCGCGAACGCCTGGCATTGATCGACGAGGTCGAACGGGTCTCACTGATGGCACTTCTGTCCGGTCCCGACGACGGTCGCGACTGCTACTTCAGCATTCAGGCCGGCGCCGGCGGGACGGAGGCGTGCGATTGGGCCAACATGCTCTTGCGGATGTATCTCCACTACTTTGAGCGAAACAAGTACAAAGCGGAAGTGCTCACCCGCAAGAACGGCGAAGAAGCCGGCATCCAGTCGATCGACCTGCTTGTCAAGGGACCGTACGCCTACGGCTACCTCAGCACGGAGATAGGCGTGCATCGTCTCGTCCGCATCAGCCCGTTCAACGCACAGGGCAAACGGCAAACGAGCTTCGCCGCGGTGGATGTCATGCCCGTTGTACCGGAGAGCAAGGTCGAGCTGCCCGAGAAGGACCTGCAGATCACCGCCTTTTGTCGGAGCAGTGGCGCGGGCGGGCAAAACGTCAACAAGGTTGCCACGGCCGTCCGCATCAAGCACATCCCGACGAACCTCGTCGTCGAGTGCGTCAACGAGCGCAGCCAGGGCCAGAATAAGCGGCAGGCGCTCGGCATCCTCCGCTCGAAGCTCGAACGGTTGGAGCAGGCCAAGCGCGACACCGAGATGGCCAAGCTCTACAGCGAGAAGGGCGAAATCGCCTGGGGCAGCCAGATTCGCAACTACGTGCTGGACGACCCACGGGTCAAGGATCTGCGGACCGGATTGGAGACTGGCAACCCGCAAAGAGTGCTCGCTGGGGACATTGACGCGTTTATCCAGGCGGCGTTGCGTCGGCGGGCGGAGAAGCAGGCCAAAGCGTCGAAAGCCAAGACACCTGCTTCATAACACGTTGAAGGATGGCGGGTTGCAGCTCCAGCAATTGGCGATTGGAGATTGACGATCGACGATTATGGATGAGCAAGTGGCCTACCGCGCCGGGAGGTGGTGGACGCGATGATCGCAGACGAATCTTCTCGCAGTCTTGATCATCGGCTTCCCCATGTCCAGAGGACATGGGCCACACTGCCGCGTCGTCGTCGTTGCGACAAGGTCCGAGGTTGAATACACGATTGAGGCGGGCAAAGTATCCTTACGGCACCTCGTCAACAGAGCAGCGATGCCGACTCCTCATCGGGCGGCGCCTCCACATCGTCGGAGTCGAGGGATTCAGCACCACATGACGGGCTCGAGAGCGGAATGACGAACATGACTCAAAGCGTGTCCACGCGCCCGGAATCGGTGGGAATGGCCTCAGCCGCCGTGGTTGAATCCGACCATGGCGATTGCCGCTGGCGCCTTTCGCTTCCCCACGAGGCGATCCTCGAATCACACGAGGTTGACTGGTTTCATCTCGAAGAGGGCCCGACCTGCACCCGCGTCAAGCACAACAGCCAGCGGGACGTCTGGCGGGTGACCTGCAACGGGCGCGAGTACTTCGCAAAGCTCTACCATCCGAACGGCCCGGCGGCTCGGGTGAAGCTGCTGTTCCGCAGATCGACGGCCTCGCGGGAATGGAACGTCGGCATGTATGCGGCCGACCATTCCATCGGAACGGTGATCCCGGTTGCCACGGTCCAGAAGGGGTCGCGATTGGCGGGCGGATCCTCGTTGCTGATTACCGAGGCGATCTCCGGTGGCATGCCTTTGGACGAATACTGGTTATCCGCGCGGGGCGACTACGAGCGGGCCAACGCCTTGATCGAAGCCCTGGCACGGCTGGTTGCCAGAGCGCATCAGTGCGGTTTCCAGCATCGCGACATGCATCCGGGCAACATCCTCGTCCGCGCCGCCGGGCCGCGCTGCGAAGTCTTCTTTGTAGACCTCCACGCCGTTCGGATCGGCCGCGCGGTGTCCTTGCGGGATGTCGTCGCGAATATCGCCCAGCTCAATCAGTGGTTCCGGCGGTACGCGACACGATCGCAGCGCCGGCGCTTTCTTCGCTATTACATCACCTACCGTGACCGCTTCGCGCAGGCCGGCGCCTTCGCCCGCAACTTGCACATTGAAACCGCAAAGCTGGTGGCGGACCTTGCCCTCGGGGCGGATCGTCATGCGAACCGCCTCTGGGCGAAGCGGGATCGCCGGACGCAACGCACGGGCCGCTACTTCGCGCGGCTTCGACCAGCGCCCGGTTGGCGTGGCCACGGGCTGCTTCGCAGCAAACATCCCAGCCGGTCCGCCGTGGCGGCGCGGCTGTCCTACGAACGGCGACAATGGAACGAGTGGCTTCGCGAACCGCTGGCTTGGGTCGACCGGGACAAGCACGAACTAATGAAAGACTCGCACACCGCCACGGTCTGCAGGGCGCTGCTCCCGACAAGGCCGGAGCCCGTGGAGGTGATCGTCAAGCGGCCGCTGGCGAGGAATCCGTGGAAGCGGCTCGGGCACGCCTTCGGCCCCAGCCGGAATCTCCGGGCGTGGAAAACGGCCAACATGCTGCTGAACCGCAACCTGCCCGTCGCGCAGCCCTTGGCTGTGATCGAGCGATACGTCGGCGGGCTCATCCGCGTCGATTCCCTCTCCCTGACCGACTACGTTTCGCCGTCCGTGGACCTCGAAACGTTCTTGACGCGCGACACGGCGGCGCTGGACCCCACCACGCAGCACCGTGTCAAACGCTGCTTGATCGAGTGCCTTATTCGGATCATCAAGCGGTTTCACGATCGCGGTTTTGCGCACCGCGATTTCAAAGCGCCGAACCTGCTCGTATCCTGGCCGCCGCCGTTCGACGGAGAACCAACGCTGACCTTCATCGACATGGACGGAATCAAACACGTCCGACAGACGACCGAGAAGCAGCGGAGCCGTGCGATCGCCCGTCTCTGCGCCAGCCTCCTCGGCAGCCCGGCCTGCTCACGGACGGACCGGCTCCGATTCCTGAAACGCTATCTCACCGGCCCAGGCAGAACGCCGCGCGACTGGCGCAACCGCTGGCTTCAATTCGACACGCTCGTCTGCAAGAAGCTCCGTGACAAGGATGCGCGCCGGCGTTGGAAGCTCGACAACTACGGACGAGAGTAGCGAATCCGGACCCTCGCCCGCCCGAAGCGAGTAGCAAACGCCATGGTCTGAGTTGGCACTATGGAAAACGCAGCTTCCGAACCGTGTTCGCCACTTCTGCCACGAGCTGCGAGTGCTCCGTCACGCGTCCTGTGAGGGATACAAGGGTAAGATGGGTGCCACTGGCGGCTTGCCCGCCAGTGCGGCACGGGCAGACAAGCTGCCCGTGGCATCCATCAGTTGACCAGTGACAGAGCACTAGACCCAACCACGATCTCTGCACGCCTGTGCGACACGGGCTACCGAGATCACGTACGCAGCGTCGCGCATAGACAGCTTGCGCTTCTTGGCCATGTCGCTCACGTCGATGAAAGCCGACGTCATCATCATGTCGAGCTTTCCGAGCACCTCGTCCTTCTCCCAGTAGTAGTTCATATTGCTCTGGACCTGCTCCAGGTAGCTGCAAGTCACGCCGCCGGCATTGGCCAGGAAATCCGGTATCACAAAGATGCCCCGCTCTTGCAGGATGTGATCCGCGTCCGGCGTGGTTGGCCCATTGGCCCCCTCGGCGATGAGCTTGACGCGCTTGGAGATCTTGGCTGCGTTTTCGCCGGTGATGGAGTTTTCCAGGGCGGCGGGGATGAGAATGTCAACATCCTGCTCGATCCACGCATCTCCCGGCAGGAGATCGTATCCGAGTTCGGCGGCCTTCTTCTTGTCGATGCCACCGAAGCGATCGGTGATCTTGCGGAGGTCGGCGAGGTCGACACCGTCATCCTTGCGGTAGCAATAGGCTTGCCCATCTTCCTGGTCCCAGCACGAGACGCAGACCACTTTTCCGCCGATTCGCTGATACAGTTCGATGGCGTACTGGGCAACGTTGCCAAAGCCCTGGATACTGGCGACGGTGTCTTGGGCGTTGACGTTCAGCTCCTTGAGTGCTTCACGGATGGTGAACACGACGCCATAGCCGGTGGCCTCGGTCCGTCCCAATGAGCCGCCCATGCCGACGGGCTTGCCGGTGATGAAGCCGGGATACTTCCCGCCGTGGATGTGCTCGAACTCATCCAGCATCCAGAGCATGTGCTGGCCGCTAGTCATGACGTCGGGGGCGGGCACGTCCTGAACCGGACCGACGTCACGGGCGATCTGGCGTACCCACGCGCGGCAGAGATTCTCCTGCTCACGTTGGCTGAGGCTGTGCGGCTCGCAGATAACGCCACCCTTGCCACCACCTAGCGGTACATTGACGACCGCGCACTTCCAGGTCATCCACATCGACAGTGCCCGGACGGTGTCGATGGTCTCCTGCGGGTGGAACCGGATTCCGCCCTTGCTTGGGCCGCGAGCGTCGTTGTGCTGTACGCGAAAGCCGCGAAAGACCTTGAAGGTTCCATCATCCATGCGCACGGGCAGGTTGAAGTGGTATTCCCGCATGGGGTTCCGCAGCAGGTCCCTTGTCGGTTGATCAAGGCCGAGCATCTCGGCCACCTTGTCGAATCGGGCCTGAGCCATATCGAAGGGGTTGAAGGGCTTCGGACTCATCGGTGTCATCCTCGCAGGTATCGCGTTCCACGCATTGCCGGCATGATTGTGCAGAGTAGGAGACCTCCGCGAGCAAGTAGCTCCACGCTGGACGGGGCCTCTCGGTACTTCAGGCAAGCTGCGTGCCACGCAGCATAGGCCACAGTCGCCGAGCCCGTCAACTTCGGTGCAACACCTAGCCGAATGGCATGACCCTTGCCCGTGTCCTTTGAGCGAGTCTTGATAGAATGATGCGGCCACGTCATCCTTCCCCGACAGCCCCCCCATTTGCAGAAGGCTGTCGATAGGCTGGCTTCGCAATCGGTCTCGGAGACAGAACGGACTGCTTATGGCCCGCCAGGAGACAGACAGCATCTACCCGCCTTTCGATCGGAAGTTCCTTGCGTCCGATCAGGATTTCACTGTGATTGGCGGCGGAGAGGTCGGCGGGAAGGCCAAGGGATTGGCCTTCATTAAGAGCGTCATTGCGGATTCTTGCCCAGCCGATGCGTTCTCCGACGTGGAGATCAGCATCCCCACCCTGACCGTGCTCACCACGGACGTCTTCGAACGCTTCATGGATCAGAACGATCTCTACGACATCGCGATCTCCGACGCGCCCGACGACCGCATAGCACACGCGTTCCAGAAGGCCGAACTGCCGCCATTGATCGTTGGCGATCTGCGAGCCTTGATCGCGCAGATGCACACGCCCCTGGCGATCCGCTCCTCCAGCCTGCTCGAAGACGCGCTGAGTCACCCATTCGCCGGGACTTACGCGACGAAGATGATCCCGAACAACGAAGCGGGCGTGGACAAACGCTTCCACAAGCTGGTTGAAGCGATTAAGTTCGTCTTAGCATCCACGTTCTTCCGCGACGCCAAGAGCTACATGCGGGCCATCGGCCGCAAGAGTGAACAGGAGCGCATGGCCGTGATCATCCAGGAGGTGGTCGGGCAGCGACTCGGCGACCGCTTCTACCCCACGATCTCGGGTGTCATTCGCACCTATAACTTCTATCCTACAAAGCCGGCCCGCCCCGAACACGGCGTGGTCAACCTGGCGCTGGGCCTGGGCAAGACGATCGTGGACGGCGGTGTCAGTTGGACCTACGCCCCTGCGTTCCCCCGGCACAGCCCGCCATTCGGCTCGGTCCGCGATCAGGTCAAGAACACTCAAGCGAAATTCTGGGTCGTCAACATGGGGTCCCCGCCGGCGTACGATCCGATCGCCGAGACCGAGTACCTGCGTTCATGTTCGCTCGACGATGCAGAAGCTGATGACGTCCTTCGCTACATCGCCTCGACCTACGACTCGGCATCCGATCGTCTGGTAATCGGAACGGGGCATCCCGGCCCGCGGGTGCTGACGTTCGCGCCGATCCTAGATATTCAGGATGTCCCACTCAACAAGATCGTCAAGAAGCTCTCGGCCATCTGCAAGGATGCCGTGGGCTCCGACGTCGAAATCGAATTCGCCATGACGCTCGATCGGCAACACGGACTGCCGGCCCGCTTCGGCTTCCTCCAACTCCGTCCCATGTTGGTTTCCGAGGAACTGGTCGAAGTCAAAGAACAGGACCTTGAATGCGATCGGGCACTCGTCGCTTCCGATACCGTGCTGGGCAACGGGGCGTTGAATACGATTGAGGATGTGGTCTACGTCAGGCCGGAAGCCTTCGAGGCCAAGCACACGCCGACGATTGCGGCGGCACTGGAACATATGAACAATGCGCTGGTGGCTGCCGGGCGTCCCTACCTTCTGATGGGGTTCGGCCGCTGGGGCAGCAGCGACCCGTGGCTCGGGATTCCGGTCACGTGGCCGCAGATTTCCGGCGCGCGTGTAATCGTCGAGGCGACACTCCCGGAGATGAATGTGGACCCCAGCCAGGGTTCGCATTTCTTCCACAATATCTCCAGCTTCCGAATCCACTACTTGACGGTCAGCCACGCCAGTCCTCGCCAGATTGACTGGGTTTGGCTTGGTGGGCTGCCGGCGATCGAGGAGACCGAATATGTCAGACATGTGCGGACCCCGAATCCGCTCGATATCAAAGTGGATGGCCGTGCTGGGCGAGGTGTCATCTTGCGCGACTGACCTCGGCCCACCGGGGCACGCGGGATACCCACATGCCCTGAGTAGCCCGCCAAGAGGCATCGCAACTCAAGGGAAACACCACCGACGTCTGACGGTCCGTCCACGCACGGTCCGCGCGAATGTGCGGTACAATAGAAGCTAAAGGCGAAAGACCCAGGCCGTTTCGCCGGAGATCGCAAATGCCCAGTCAAGACAGCAGCGTTAAACGCATCGTCGCCGAATTACAGGAACGGGCCAAAGAACTCAACTGTCTCTACACCGTCGAGGAGTTGCTCCGCGACCCCGACACGCCTCTTGAGCAAGCGCTTCGTGGCGTGATTGATGCCATTCCGCCGGGCTGGCAGTACCCCAACATCTGTCAGGCTCGCATCAAGCACGAGGAGGCGGTGTACCAACCTCCGACGTTTACCGAGTCTCCCTGGAGGCAAGTCGCACAGATTCGTGTCCAGCGGGAGCCGGTTGGCACACTCGAAGTCTCGTACATCGAAGAAACGCCCCTTGAGGACGAGGGGCCGTTTCTGAAGGAGGAGCGGAAGCTGATCGAAACGATCGCCGACGTTCTCGGCAATTGCATCATGCACCGACGCCTCGCCGAAGCGATGGGTGAGTGGCAATCCGCGCAACAGGAGCTGTCGAAACACAAGAAGAGCGAATGGCTGGTGATTCTCGATCTCCTTCGCCGTACCGATCAGAGCCAGCTGTTGCGAGTTGCCCGCAAGATGATCAACCATCTGTGCTGGAGCGGCATCAAGGAGGCGGACACCCTCTTGAAGCACTTCGGTATCGAGGACAGCTTCGAGCAGCAAGAACTGTTCGCCGATGCAAACCATCCGAGACCCAAAGACGAGTTTCCGACCGGCAGCACGCTGGTGGACGAGGTGTTCAAGACCGCGGCCGCGCATCTCAGCGATGAAGAGATCGTTTCATGTATTCATACGTGGATCAAACAGGACAGAGCAAGCTTCCTGGTAAACACGCTCGAGAATCACCATACGTCACTCGCTGAAGTGGGTGATGCGATCAGCCGCTATCAGCATACTGCGCAAGGCGAGGTCGAACTTTCCTCTTCGACAAGGAAGGGCCTGCGCGTCTCGCTGGTCCGGCGGCTTCTGTCCGACCAAATCGAGTACGTTAACGTCGCGAAGAACTACATCGATATCAAAGATTTTCATGGCTTGATGCAGCGGACGATCTTCCCGCCACAAGGGCACGGAAAGGTCGGTGGCAAGGCTGCCGGTCTCATTCTAGCTTCTCAGATTATCCGGCGCAGCGAGCCGGATGGTGGACTCCTTGCAGGCGTGAAGATCCCCAAGACGTGGTACGTGACGTCAGACGGGTTGCACAACTTCATCTACTGCAACCATCTTGAAGACGTCTTCACACAGAAGTACAAGGACATCGACGAGATCCGCCAGGAATACCCTGACATCATCCAGGTCTTCAAGCATTCCCACTTCTCGTCCGACATCGTCAAGGGGCTGTCGGTGGCGCTTGATGACTTCCGTGATCGCCCCCTGATCGTTCGCAGCTCGAGCCTCCTGGAGGACCGGGTCGGCGCCGCCTTCTCCGGGAAATACAAGAGCTTGTTTCTGGCCAATCAGGGCAGCAAGCAGGATCGCCTCACCGCTCTGATGGACGCGATCGCCGAGGTGTACGCATCGACCTTCGGTCCCGATCCTATTGAATACAGGGCCGAGCGCAACCTCCTTGATTTCCAGGAGGGCATGGGGATTCTGATCCAAGAAGTGGTTGGGACCAAGGTGGGTCACTACTTCCTGCCGACCTTCGCCGGTGTTGCCTTCAATTACAACGAGTTTCGCTGGTCGGCCCGCATCAAACGCGAGGACGGCCTCGTGCGTCTCGTGCCCGGCCTGGGGACGCGGGCCGTCGACAGGCTGGGTGATGACTACCCTATCCTCATTTCGCCCGGTCAACCCGGTCTTCGGGCCAACGCGACGGTCGAGGAAACCGTCCGTTATTCGCCCAGGTACCTGGATGCGATCAACCTGAAAACGAGTGAATTCGAAACGGTTGAGGCCACCGAGTTCCTGCGGAACTGTGGCGATAAAGTGCCCGGCATCGAGCAACTCGTCTCCATCTACGACCAAGGGAGCCTGCGTCAGCCGATGCTCGGACAGGTCGACTTCGACAATGACGACCTCGTGGTTACGTTCGAGGGCCTGCTGACGCGAACACCTTTCCTTAAGCAAATCCAGCAACTGCTCTTGCTGCTTCAGAAGGAGTTCACGACGCCGGTGGATATTGAATTTGCCTCCGACGGCAAAGACCTGTACTTGCTCCAATGCCGTGCCCAGAATCCCGCAAAGTTCTGTGCGCCCGCACCGATTCCGCGGAACATTCCAAGAGAGGAAATCGTCTTTTCCGCGAACCGTTACGTCTCCAACGGTAGTGTGCCCAACATCACGCACATCGTTTACGTTGATCCAGAGGCATACAGCCGGATCGGCAGCCTGGAGGAACTCACTTCTGTGGGTCGGGCGGTCAGCAGACTCAACAAGCTGCTGCCGAAGCGACAGTTCCTCCTCATGGGACCGGGCCGCTGGGGCAGCCGAGGGGATATCAAGCTGGGCGTCAGTGTCACTTACTCCGACATCAACAACACGGCAATGCTGATCGAGATCGCCCGGAAGAAAGGCGACTATACACCTGACCTGTCATTCGGTACCCACTTCTTCCAGGACTTGGTGGAAGCCTCGATCCGCTACCTGCCGCTGTACCCGGACGAGGAAGGCGTTGTCTTCAATGAGCGTTTCCTCAAGCGTTCGGACAACATCCTGCCAGACATCGCGCCCGAGTTCGCCGCCCTCGCCGATGTGGTTTACGTCATCGACGTTCCCAAGGCCGCCGATGATCGTGTGTTACGGGTGCTAATGAACGCTGACCTCGGCGAGGCCGTCGGCGTGCTCGCTCAACCTGTCACGAGCATCGACTCCGTCGAAGAGGCCGAAACCACAGCGGCGCCGCAGCAAGCCGAATACTGGCGTTGGAGGCTTCGCATGGCGGAGAACGTCGCGGCTCGACTGGATTCGGACAGGTTTGGCGTCCAGGGGTTTTACGTTTTCGGTAGCACCAAGAACGCCACCGCCGGTCCGGCGAGTGACATTGATGTCCTGCTGCACTTCCGGGGGTCCCCACAGCAAAGACAGTCGTTGGACCAGTGGCTAGAGGGCTGGAGCCTCTGTCTCGGCGCACTGAACTACCTGCGTACCGGCTACAAGACCGACGAGCTACTCGATGTGCACATCGTGACGGATGACGACATCGCCAACCGCACGAGCTACGCGGCGAAGATCGACGCCATAACCGACGCCGCCCGTCCGCTACCGCTGATGGACAAGGCACCCGACGCTAAATGAGTGTCCGCGTCGCGCTTGCCGGATCTGCCGGATCGAATCGCACCAACGCCAGTTCCGGTCCGTCGTGTGCTGCGGAAAAGCAGTACGTTCGCCCAATGCGCTGCGACCACGATCCGGTCAGCCGCGCGGACTCATGGATGTGGCCGTGCAAGGTGATCAAAGGCTGCCTCTCCTCGATGAAACGCTGGATCGCGATGCTGCCCACATGCAAGTCCAGCGGAACGTGATCCACCATCTTCCCATCCAGCGCCGCGCGGTCGAGATTCGTCTTGTACGGCGGAGCATGGAATAACATCACGGCGTGGGCCAAATCAGCGTCGCCAACCAATCGCCGGAGGTCTTCCTGGATCGTTGCGTACCTGATCTCGTTCGCCGCGGCCGGTACTGAGCGGTGGCCGTCTTCGGGCGAAACGCACCCGGGGTCAACATGTCGCGAGACGTCGTAACGTTCCCAGTCTTTGAGAAGAAAGGGCGTCGGCGGCACGCAGGCGTAGCCATACACGTCGTACTCGCCCAACGAGGTGTGACGTTCATGCGCGTATTCCCAAACGCCGTGTGCTGCGGCCGCAAGGATCGTGGCCTCCTCTGATCGGCTGTCGTCGTTTCCGAGGATCACAAACACCCGCGGATAGGCTTCCTTCAGCGACTCGCTCAGCTTCCGCAAGTGCTCCACGAGGAAATCGCTCACGAAGTCACGGTGGGCGACATTGAGTGATTGCAGAGCCGACAAGCCCGAGGGCAGAAGATCCCCACCAAGGAAGACGGCCGCGGGTTTCTCGGCGGCGATCGCGGCAAACAGCTTATGGTAGCGATGCGAATGCCCGTGCAAGTCTGATGCGAAGAAATACGTGGCCACGTCTCAAGCCCAATTCGCTCGCATCTTGGGGGTGCGCAAACGACGAAAGCGAGCCGAAAGTCGGTATGCTCGCACGATCCCTCACACACTGCAACAGTTGCATTCTGCCCTCATCTGGCAAAACCAGCATCGCCTGCGCGCTGGAAGAAGCCCCCTTTGACCGACAGCGTATCTCCCTCCGCCTCGATGGGGACAACATCCGCCATGGACTCAACAAGAACTCGGGTTTTCGGTTCTGGTACACTTTGATTGGCGGGTGCCACTGGCTGCTTGCAGCCGGCGCCGGCACGGGCGGTCAAGCCGCCCGTGGCACCCAGAGCGAACCAATACCACCTGCTGCCTCGCAGGCACCCTGGCCGGACCGAAGACGCCTTCTCGCACGCACCTTCAGCGGGAGTCCTCCACGGATCGAACGAAGCACCAGAGCGGTTTGCGTGTTTCCGTATCGGCCGTCGCCCCTGTCCGGCTGTGGCAGTGGGTGGTGTTCGTCGTCGGCCGCGGGGGGACGACGCTACTTCTGGCGCCGCCGGGCCTCTTCCACCATCGCGCGGATGTTCTCGGCGGGAACGGTCTCGGGGTCGTAGGTGCAGCCGGGCGCGATGATCAGTGGGTGACCGGCGGCGGCTTGCTTGGCGTCACGAACTTCGGCAGCCACATAATTCGCACTGCCGGTCGGCAGCGTTTGCAGGTTGTCCACACCAGCCGCGATGACGAGGGGTGAGCGTGAAGCGGGCGAGCCGACGGACTCGATCGTTGTCCGCGCCTCAGCAATCGGTGGGCCGGTCACACGATCCGCCCAGTGCACCACGTGGAGATTCGGCTCGGCGAGATGCCGCGTGAACCGAAGCGGCTTGCCGCACAGATGAAGCCAATTAAACCACCCGTCCGAAGCGACGCGGAGTATCCTCCGATCCGTCTCGGCCACCA
Source organism: Planctomycetota bacterium (assembly GCA_043813895.1). Taxonomy (GTDB): domain Bacteria; phylum Planctomycetota; class Phycisphaerae; order UBA1845; family UTPLA1; genus CAZTAR01. Next base: position 6,596 of record JBDRKQ010000205.1, on the reverse strand, counting down.
ACGCATCGTACACGCCCAGATTCTCCCCGCCGGATGGGGCGCAGCGGGCATCCCCAACAAGATCCCCGACGGCCCCCCATTGGGCATCTCCGGCAGCATCCCCAACAGCATCACGGTTCGCCGACGTGTCTACCCAGTCGTCGCGCGTCGCCAGGTAGATGCCGTCCGCCCCCGCTTCGATGCAGGCCCTGGCGAAGTTCGCGAGTGTCGCGGCGATGGCATCCAACGCGCCCCGGATCGCGGAGCGATCCTGTTCCAGCCAACGCGTCAGAAGCTTGTCCCGGGGATCCTCCGCCAACTCGATGACGGGCGGACGGTGCACGTCCGTGGGCGGGGCCAACAGGCTGCGCAACACCATCCAGGCGTGAAAGACCGTCGAGGTCATGGCGACGCGACCGAGAAGCCGCTCGCGAAGGCGTCGAATCAAGTCGAGCTGAAGGTCGAACGGCGCGGCGTCGCCTGGCAGGACGGGCAGCTTCTTCAAATCGGCAACATCCCGCAGTACGCCCGAGGGTCCCAGAGACTCACGCGGGTAACCCACCTCGTTCATGACTTTCAGAAAGTCGAGATCGTACTGCTCCAAGTGGCGAAGATGCGCGTCCGCAGCAATCGCCGGCGCATGTTGCCCGGGCGGGAAATGATACCAACAACCGACCAACGGCCCCGCCGCGGCATCGCCGCCGAGCAACTTCCGCACTCTCTCCAGGTTGCTCATGATCTCCCTTTCCGGTTCGCGCATCGTCCGATGCGACGCTCGTAGCGTCGGCCCCCCGTGGCCGACGGGAATGACGAATTCGCGGGCCTTCTCAAAGGTCGGACGCTGACCGCTTTCTTACACGCGCGGCTCTGATCTTGAGCGCCTGCCTCGCCCTCACAGCCGCGGCTCCGATCGCCGCCGATGAATCTTCGGGGCGACGACGGTGAAATCGGACAGGGCGTCGGACTGGGCCTCCGCGGAGCGGTCGTCGATCAACATCCAGCCGCCGGGCCGCACGGCTTCGACAAGATGGCGTATTCCTGCGGCAGGATCGTCCAGACGACAGACGACATTGAAAGCAATGACAACCTCAGCGCGTGTCGGTAATGGCTCGCAAGAGATGTCAACGCGGTGACACTCCGCCTGGGGCAGCTCGCTTGCGACGGCCGACAGCACTCTTCCAGACGTGTCCGCGACGACGAGCCGATGTTCGATCGAGATCGTCTCTTCGACCTCCACGGGTTCCAGCGACCGCAGCGGCATGATGGGCAGCCGGCGCAAAAGTTGATCTCCATACCGCGCGGCGTCTCCGATCAGTTTGCGCAGGCCTGAAACGTCCGACATGGCCGCGTCATTCAGCAGCCACGCGGCGATGCGCGTGACCGCACCGGGCCCGACGACCAACACAATGGGGCGGACGGTCCCTTCGCGCAGCAGAATCTTGTTCAAACTGCGGAGGCAGGCGAGATGCCGGTTGTGCCAGGAGGTTGATCCGACCGGTTCCAGCACGCGTCCTCCGATGGGGTGAATCCGAGCAGGCTACGGCAAGACCAGCTTGAACTTGGCGACGTTGCTGTTGATCTTGCCCGCCAGCACATCTTCGACTTCCACCTTGAGGACGTATTCTCCGGGGGCAAGGGAGGCCGGGATCTTCTCGGGGATGGTCAGGAAGAAGTCACGGCGCTGGCGCCGCGAGAGATCCTCGATGTTCTCGTACTTGGCATTCCAAAGTTCGTCACCGGACTTGTTCAGGAGGCTCGGACGCACGGTCAAAAGGGTGCGGTAGAAACCGGACGGCATCTTGTCAGAGCGGTAGTTGTCCACCTCGATGTAAAGGAGCACGTCGATGGCTCTTCCGGCGGGGAACTCGGCTGGCTCGATCGGATCGTAGAGGCCAAACGCATCGACCGCCCGGCAAAGCGCGACCCGTGACACCTGGAGGTCGGCACGCGTCCGTACGATGTTGTGGAGATTCTCAATGGGTTCGAGGAGCTGATTGGCCCCGATTGCGGGATCGCGGCCTGTGACCACCCGGGCAGCCATCAGGGCGCGGATCTGAGCCTGGAGGATCTCCTGCTTGTCCGCGTCGATGTCGTCGGAAAGAGCAAGCGCCTTGTCATCCTGACCGTCAATGAGATACCACATGCGAAGCCGATACTGCTCCGCCAGGTTGTTCGGGTCTTTGGCGACCAGGGCTTTCTGTGCCTTGAGCCGGTAGGCGAAAGTATCCTCGGGCTCGCGCGCCTTCACGGGCGCACTGGGTGATTCTGACGCGTCGGTCGTGCGCGGCGCCTCGACAGGCGTGTCGGCAGCAGGCGTGATCTTGATCTCGTCGAGCACCGGCGGAGGAGGCGTGACGCGCGCGTCTTCGGTCGGTTTGACAGGCTCCTGTAGCGTCGTCTCCGCACGGACATTCGTGCGGACGCCGGTGTCTGCCGGGTCACGCTCTATTCGAGACGCTTCCGGTTGGGCGGGCTCGCGTTGCGCATCCTCAGACGGCGGCTGTTCGGTCCCCGTGAATGCGGCAGGCATCACCTGCGGGGGGGCGGTACGCTCTTCCTGAGGTTGGGGAGCCGGGTCGGAATCGCGCGCGGCTGTCTCGCGGTCAGCGACTTGGGGACGCTCCTGGGAATCCGCCCGATGGATGCCGTCGTTAGGCTGGAAGGGCTGACGACCAATCGGTTGGGCGTCGGCCATTCGCTGTTCTTCGCGGCGCTCGGATTGAGCGCTATCCCGGATGCGACCGCGGCGATTGGGGTCCTGCTGGCGCGCGATCTTACTATTGAAGTCGTTGTAGGTTCCGTCCCCTTCATTATCTTGGTTCATCGATTCGACGTAGCGGCGGACCTTCGCATCCACTTCACGGGACCGGGGATCGGTGGATTCCTGAGCGGGCGTTGCCTCGGATTCGGGCTGCCGATCGGTCCGGGCGACGTTGGACTTCGGTGCTGCGCGCCGGCTCTTTGTGACGGGCCGTTGTTTCGACGCGCTCGCGTCCTTGTTCCACCAGTCCCATCTCCATTCGTCGTTCGATTGACAACCGCCGATAACGGCAAGGGCAAAGACAGCCACGAGCCATGGGATTGAACGCGTCGTACTAGCCGGCATGGTTGAGTACCTCAGGGTTGTGTCGGCGTCGGCCTGCGGGGGGGCGGCGCCGTCGACATTTCGACGATCAGTTTCTCGACTGCCGACCGCACGGTGCCGAGTCCCGACTTTGCGGCCATGTCGATTTGCAACAGTTTTACCAGATGATCCTGCCATTGGCGTAGGGAAAACCGGTCCAATTGCCGTTTTATCGTATCAGGAGGACCGAATAACCGCAGCTCTTTGGTGACGCTAAACAGAGATAACCCCTTCCGCAATAAGCGCTTCGCTTCGGCAAGCTTGCGGATGCCGAACGCGAGACCGCCGATCGCCCGATAAGGCGCATCACGATCGGTCGCCAGAACCTGGTCCCAGAGTGCCAGCGCCTCTTTGGCGTCTTCCTGCGCGAGGGCGTCGGTGATCTTGAACACCGTTTCCACACGTGTGGCGCCCACGAGTTGCTCGACGTCCTCCGGCCGGATCGTCTTCCGCGGCGAAACGAAAGTCGATACCTTCGCCAGTTCCATGTCCAGTCGTCCCAGGTCGTCCCCGGTGAGATCGGCGAGTCGCTGAGCAGCCGCCCTCTGGAGCGTGCAACCGTGAACGGTCTTCGCGTGATTCACGAGCCAGCCAGGCAACGCCCCACGGTTCGGCGGATCGCAGCTCACGTTTCGCCCGGTTGCCTCCACCGCCTTGTACAGTCGCCAGCCCTTGTTCCACTTCGTGCAGACGAGCACAAGCGACCCCGTGGGGCTTGGCGATTCCGCGTACTTCTCCAACTCCTTGCGATACTTCGTCACGAACTCGTCCGCGTCCCGCACGCATACCAGCCGGACCGGCGAGAGCAGCGAAGGCGTGCGGCATTCGTCGAGCACGTCGGCGAGTTGGGCGGTCGGCCCCTCAAACTCCGCCAGCGCCATGCCGTCTTCATCATCGCCCAGCACGCTGTGCGTGATTTCGTCGAGCGCCCGTCGGCGTAAGAACGCGTCGGCGCCGTACACCGCGTAAAAAGGGAACCGTTTCCCTGCTGGGGAATCTGTCTTTCGTGTGGTCATGGCAGGCAGCCACTTCCTGTCGGCAGTCGCGGCTGCACGAGGCGTCTCGCCCACGCCGCTCCGCAACCCGTGTCGCTTCTTCTCTATTCATCTTCTCCGCCCGGCCCGTCACCGGGCAGGCGGTCCCGCGGGAACGCCTCCAAACGTTTCTTCGCGCGATCGGCCGTTTCCTTTTCGGCACTCTTCAGGAAGCCGGCTTTTGCCCACGCCTCGCGAGCCGCCCACCGATCTCCCAAGTACATCCTGACATCACCCAGGTGAAGCCAGGCCTCCGCGTCTTCCGGTTCGAAGAGCAGCAGCTTCTGCAACGTCTCCTCGGAGCAATCGAACTTGCACCGTGCAGCTTGCACAAACGCCAGGCTCTTCAGCGCGGATCGGTGCTGCGGGTCCTTCTCCAACAGCGCCTCGAACTCCCGCTCTGCGCTCTTGTGGTCTCCCTGGATATACAGGAGCCCGGCAAGATCGTTGCGTGCCTGAAGAAGGTTCGGATCGAGCGACAACGCCTCCCGAAATCGGGCCACCGCCAACTCGTGTTCTCCACGCAGACGATACCAAGTCCCAAGATCATAACGTTTTTTCGCATCCTCCGCTGCGCTGGGCTGCGGCTGCGGGCTCGCGGCCTCGGAAGCCGCGCGAACGTCCACCCCTGCCGCAACACGGTTGCTCAAAACGGCCGTCTCCCGGGACTCTCGGGTGGGCGAGCCGGGATCGCCCCTGGGATCCACTTCAGGCATCTCGTGGAACCGCCGTTCCGCCGCCTGCGAAGAAACCTGTGGTGCCGGCGCTCCGGGGAGCACCGGCGTCTCGCCGGTAGGATCACAGGCGGGACGCCTGTGCCACAATTCGGTTCCGGCCGCAGTTGTTGTCGCCGATCCCTCAATCCCTCGGTCCCTTGGTCCCTTGGTCCCTCCGCCCGCGGCCGGAGGCCGCGCTGTGCCTCCGCCAGCCTGTCCGGCCCGGACGTCCCACACCTCACCCCCTTGGATTCGCAGCCAGTCGGCGACGTATTGCCCGCGGTTACCGGCAAGGTCCGTGGCCGTGATCTTGATTTCCAGCTTACCAGAGGCGTCCTCCGGCACCGTCCATCGATAAGTGCTGTTCGCTGCAAGCGATTCAGCAACGAGTCGGAACCTTTTGGTTTGTGCCGTGCGATAGTGAAGTGTGACGGGCCGATCCGGCAGGTTGTCGTCTCGGGTCGCCCAGCGGAGGAGGATCGTGCGGTTCAGGTCGAACCGCTCGTCCGGCACGAGTTGAAGAAGCTGCACCAAGGGCGCGGCACGATCGACACGGACCCAATGCTGCGGGGGTGTGCCTGGCTTCGGCGCCGGAGCAGACGCACCGCCGGCGTTGTGCAGGATGATGTAGAAACCGTAGAGACCGTCAGCGGGCGGGTCGAAGGCGATTCCATTCGCCTCGGGTCGAGTGCCTGTCTGCTGATGCCATGTGGCAGCCTGATCCTGCGTGTACCAGAGCTCCACTTTCGTCAATCGGCCCGGCTCCGCGGTCTCGAAACCGATATTCAGCCTCGCGGCGGAGATGCAGGGCACCTCGCCTTCCGGTGGCCGGAGCTGGATGTCTGAATGCGCACGCGGTTGCTGAGCAACCGCCTTGCCGGCCAGCAGTGGCACGAATGCGAGAACGACGAAAATCGCCACGGCGGGTGAAGGTACATTCCTACCAAGGTGTTCAGGCATCATAGGGTCTCTCCGGCTGGGCCCGGTGTCGAATAGGCAACCACACGCGGATGGTTCCGCCGCGACGAACGCGCGGACCTTCCGCGTTCAACACTATCAAGGATTATCGGACATCCCCCCGCAGTGCTGCCAACCCCCCTGGCTCTGACCGGCGTGAGGCGGATCGTGCTCGCCGCCAGTCAGGCGTACACAGCGCGGCCTCGGGCCTGCAGGCAGAGGGACCGAGGGACCAAGGGGTTGAGGGATCGACGACAACAACTGCAGCCGGAACCGGATTGTGGCGGGGGCGTCCTGCCCGTGACCCCACCCGCTTTGGCGTCGGCGCCACAGTTCTCCGCGCGAGCCGCAAAGAATCTCGGCATTAGTGGTGCAGGACACCGCGCGGGCTCGATTCGGACCGGCACCGGCAATGCTGGAATGGCCGACCGTCTGGAAAAAACCGGCCTCACGGTGCGGTCCTGATCCGCGCCAGCCGCCGCTACGGTGTGGATCGTATGTTTACTCAGGTGGCCAATGTCATCCGCCGATGCCAGCGACGGCGAAAGGCTGCGCTCCGCCCGCGAAGATACTGGCAGCAGCAGCAACACGCCTGACAGTGCTGGGAAGCGGCTTCGGATTCCGGACCACATTCCAGCCTCAGCATCACGGGGACGCTGGCGGGTCTGCGTCGGGCACGCAACGCGATGCCGCAGAGGACGCGAGACTCCGCCGGGAGTCGGGAGAAGCAACGACGCATTCCTGGGGGGCTAAGAGCATCATGAACGGAAAAAGCACCGTGAATCG
>JBDRKQ010000204.1:0-63731 GCA_043813895.1 Planctomycetota bacterium | reverse complement strand
GCGTTTCGCCGGCTGGCGATTTCTATTCGGGAGGCTTCCTGGGCGGTCCGTTCACTCCTGTGAGCCAGGACTATCTCTTGCAGAATCTCAACGCCACGCCGCTGAGCTACCAGGTTACGGTCACGCAGCCGTGGCTTTCTGTAGCGAACGGCTCGGGTACTATTCCGGGCGACGGGTCCAGCACGGTGACGGTTTCGATCAACTCGGAGGCGAATAACCTACCGGCCGACAACTACTCCGACATCGTGAGCTTCGTTAATACCACCGACCACGATGGTGATACCACGCGTGCTGTTTCGCTCGCCGTGTACTGGCCGCTGCCGACCATCACAACGACCTCCCTGCCTGATGGCTACATCAACGACGCCTACGGCCCGGTCCAGTTTCAGGCCTCCGGCGGCAAGTCGCCGCTGAGTTGGTCTCTCCCGCCGCAGGGCGCCTACGCTGAAGTTGACTTGGGCAGCAGCGGGTTCGCGGAGGTTGGGACGGCGCAGGGCTGGCAGGCTGACAACCAGGTCTGGCTTTACCCGTTGCCGTTCAGCTTTCCGTTTTACGGCACGCATTACGGCTCGGTCTGGGTGTGCAGCAACGGCTTTTTGCACTTCGGCATGAGCAGCAGCGCTTCTCCCGACAACAGCGACGCCATCCTCAGGGCGGCGACCCGCATCGCCCCGATGTGGGACGACTTGCGGACGACCGGCACCGGCCAGGACATTTTCATCGATAGCGGAACGTCCGGTGAGGTTACCGTCCGCTGGGCCGCGGAGACGGTTGCGGTTCCCAACGATCCGTGCAACTTCTCGGTCACGCTGTACAGCGACGGGAAGATCCGGTTCCACTACGGCGTCGGCAACACGAACCTAACTCCGACCATAGGTATTTCCCGGGGCAACGGTTCGCAGTACACGCTGTCCACGTACAACAACGCATCGGCGTTGACCGCCGTGAATTCGCAGGAGTTCGTGCCGCCGACGTCGCTGCCGCCTGGTCTGAGCTTCTTCGCCGACGGGATCCTCAGTGGAATGCCTACGCAGGCCGGGACGTTTTATCCGACGTTCAAGGTGACCGATGCGTTGGGGCGTAGCGACCAGCGGATGATCCCGCTGGTGGTGGAGGACCATTCGCAGCCGCCGATTTTCGACTGCGACGGGAACGGGCAGTTCACCCTGGAGGCGGACACGGCGTGTTTCGTGGACGCCTTGCTGAGCGTGCCGCCGCCGGTGGGTTGGGACGCCCTGGACCTGAATGACGATACTCAGGTGGACGGCCTGGACATCCAGAAGTACATCGAGCTGATCGTTGGCTCGTAGGAGATTCGATTCCACGTGGGGTGGCGGCGATGCGGGTGAGCACGTCGCGCAGATATGACGGCGGCTCAACCTTGTGACGCTGGCAGGTCGCGATCCGCCTGAAGACCGCCGCGCTCGGCCTGCCGCGATGCCAGCTACGTCTTGAACTGTTCGAGCCGAGGGACCGCCAGTTCCTGCCGCCGGCGAGAACGGGCAGCCACGAGTTGTTCGTATTTTCGCTAATGCGCCGATATGTCGGCGGCAGGCTCCGCTCGGTCCCTCCGCTCCACTCCTCCCGCCGCCGGGAGGTCGTTCTGAGCGTGTTGGAGCAACATGGGAAGTGGTATCATCGATGGGGTCAGGTCAACTTGCGCGGCATCGCGACTACCGGCTGACCGCGAGCACGCACGGATGTCCGGGTCTTGGACACGTTCGGCGCGGTCGGACGGCTCCCGGACTACGGCGACGATGACGAGGCGGAAGAACTGCGGCGAACAGGCACCGACGCCATCAGTTGTCGCACACAGGACCCAATACGGGATCAAAAGGGACGCCGGAACGTGCAATCTGGTGCGCGTCGATGCGGTAGAGCCGATGAGAGTGTCACAGCCGTGTCAGTGTGTGGTATAGGAGAAGCCCCTGCCATACAAGCCCAAAGCGGCGATAACAGGGGAGACAAGAACTGCCCGGGACAGGGATCGAACCTGCACGAGGTATTATCCTCACTAGGCCCTCAACCTATGATGTCGAAACCGTAAACTGTCCAAACGACAAAGACTTACGAAACCCGCCCGACCCCAAAAGACCCAAAACAGGACCCAAAGGAATCGACGACCCGGATTTGGCGGCCGTTATCGCGGTATGGCCCACCCTGTCGGCACCTGTCCGCGTCGGCATCGTGGCCATGGTTCGGGCGGCGTCAGGGAGCCACGAGTAAACGCCCAGTTGGCGCGTGGCGAGCCCTGCGGCGTATTGCGAGCGATCGCTGCTGAGTTGGTTCGCTTGGACGCGGCGGACGCGAGTGAGACAATGCCAGATAGGGACAGGGCGGGTCCGAAAGCTGCGGCCCGTCGTTTGCGTACCGGTCGTGCAGTACCGCTTTCTTGGGAGTGTACCCGGATGAAGTCGGATTTTGAGGACACCGAACATGGCAAAGAAGAGACCTGAACCGCCAGCACACCTGCGACCGGACACACGCGGGTGGTGGCAATCGGTAGTCGCTGAGTACGTGCTTGAAGCACACCACATTCGGCTGTTGACGTTAGCCGCCGAAGCGTGGGACCGTGGCGAGCAAGCCCGCGAGGCGCTCGCGGAACACGGCACGACGTACATCGACCGTTTCCAGCAGCCGCACTCTCGGCCGGAAGTGGCCGTCGAGCGGGATTCGCGCGTCGCGTTTGCCAGGATTCTGAGGGAGCTGGCACTTGACGTGAGCGAACCGGCAGAACACAGGACACCGAGCATCGCGGGCAACGCGGCCCTGCGGAAAGGCGGAATTCGATGACGAGAGTTTTACGACGACCGAAACGGCGGCGGGCGGGATATGGCGAATCCCATATCAGACAATTGTTGACTGGTTTTGACTTCTTCGGTGATGCGTTCGGCCGCGAAGACCGGGGGACGCTTGACTTGCACGCCATGCGGGAAGGGTGGGAACTGCTGCGCGATGAGTTATTGCCAAAGTGGATCGAGGAGCATCCTGGCACAAGACCGGCCGCGTGGTGGCTGTTCGACTCGCCTCAGCGGCGGCGGCGCACTGATAGCAAGCCACACCCATTCGCCAATCCCGAGCGGCGTGCCAGGGTGGAGGAATGGCGGCGAGACCATCCCGACGTTGCAGCCCGCGATGCGTACAGACTGTGGTTCGGCAAGCCTGCGTGTCTGATAGTGCTCGATGATTTCGATGCTGCATACGAACCCGAGCGTACATACCTGGAACGCCTCGGGTTGCTTACGGAAGACGAACAGGCCGCGATCTTGTATAATCGTGGCTGAATGAACGGGAGGTCGGTTCGCTACCGGCCATACGCCGTCTGACCGACGTGTTTCTTGCATGATCCTGCACGTCGGCCGGACGGCTGACCCGGAAAGGATCATGCGCCATGTCCTCGCCACAAAAGAACCCGACACATCGAATCACGCTTCCGTTATGCGGAAACCGTCAGTTCCTATTGCGGGCACTGGACGAGAAGACACGTCTGGGCAAGAGGAGGCAACCGCGATGTCGAAGCTTAGCAACGATTCTGGGAGTGGTTGAGCTGTTGGCGTTCTGCGGGAACGCGCAGGCGAACGCACCGTACTTCACGGGCCTGGGCGATTTACCTGGGGGTGTCTTTTATAGCTATGCCTACGGAGTCTCAGCAGACGGGACTGTTGTGGTTGGCATGAGCAACTCAGACGCATCGTTCCCCGGCCAAGAGGCCTTTCGTTGGGAAGGCGGCGTTATGACCGGGTTAGGCGGCTTGCCAGGTGGCGAGTCTTATAGCCTGGCTCTCGGCGTCTCAGCAGATGGACAAGTGGTCGTGGGTCGGGACGATGCTGCTCAAAACCCAAGCGGGGACCGGCAAGCATTCCGTTGGACGGAGGCAACCGGCATGGTGGGCTTGGGCGACCTGCCCGGCGGGGATGTCTTCAGTACGGCCTACGGCGCATCAGCCGACGGGGCAGTCGTTGTGGGTGTTGGCAACGTCAACTGTTTCGGTCTTACAGAGGCTTTTCGGTGGACGCAAGACCAGGGGATGGTTGGTCTGGGGGACCTTGACGGCGGGTACTTCTATAGCGAAGCACGCGCAGTCTCAGCAGATGGGTCGGTTGTTGTGGGAACGGGCTACAGTGACTCGGGCTATGAAGCCTTCCGCTGGGAAAACGGCGCGATGACGGGGCTCGGTGATCTACCTGGTGGGGAGTTTTACAGCATGGCCTATGGTATCTCGGCTGACGGGACAACAATCATAGGTTTCGGTGGCTCCGGCAGTGCTGGTGGTCAGGAAGCGTTTCGATGGACGGAAGGTCAGGGCATGGTCGGCCTTGGGCATTTGCCTGGGGGCTTAGACAGTACAGCTCTGGCGTGTTCTGCAGATGGCTCAATCATCGCCGGACGTGGGAATCTACTCTCGGGCGAAGATGAGGCGATTATATGGGATGCTGACAATGGGATGCGCAGCTTGCGTACCCTGCTTGTGGACGACTTTGGGCTAGACCTGCCAGACTGGACGTTGGACCGCGCCACTGGTGTTTCCGCAGACGGCCAGACTCTCATTGGCTGGGGGTACAATCCAGATGGCCACGTTGAAGCGTGGATAGCCCGCATCCCCGAGCCTGCCACGCTCTCGCTGCTGTTACTCGGCGGTGTGATGCTCAGGCGGCGGCGTTGATGAACTCCCCAAAGCAATCATCGGGGCGTTGACGGCGCTTCCACGCGACATGCCGTCGCGCAAGCCTAGCCAGCAACACGAAGCCCGCGTTTGTGGTATTCTACGCGGATGAAACGGAATGCGGGCCTAATTACCCCGCTCATGCTGTCCGGCTCGGCGCGCTCTGCACAATCCGGCGCGCCGGTCGGACGGCAGCTCACGAGGATTGTGCAATGTCCGAAGATTCTGCCGAACTGATTTCACCGGACGACCTGCGAATCCTCCAGCTCATGTTTGAGCTGGAGCACAACCCTAGTCGGGGTCAGCGCCGGATATCGCCCGTTCCCGAATTCCTGATTACCGCTGCGACTGTGCCGTTGCTTGACGCATCGTCGATTGCCGAACGGGACAGCACCCATCCCAAGCGCAGAAGTGTAATGGGCGTTTTCTCGAATGTTCCCGCTCGTTTGGCAATGTTGCGGACGCTCCATTATGTGCAAGGCACGAAACCGGTAAATGTGATTCCGCTCAGCGCCAAGTTGTCGGATGGACGATTCGTCCACGTCGAACATCGACAGGGCTCCTCACCAATTCCTACGTCGGATGGCGAGCGTGTCAATGTCATGTTTCACGAGTACACGGTATTCGTCGATTGGTGCGAGAATCTCGACGTAGCTCTGCGCGATGCTGGATACGGCGGCGACTTGGAAGCTTACAACTCCGTTATGGAGCAATTCAGACGCCGCACGTTTCGCGTTTACGCTGGCGACTCGGAACAAGAAGCACTGTGCGGATATTCCTTGACGTCCAGCGGTATCGCGGCGGCAAAGAACCGCAAAGAAGAACTATCTGAAAGTACAAACAAAGACGCTCGTAAGAAGAAGCGGCGCAAGCGTGCTACACGAACGGAGCCCACGGCGAAGCAGAACGAAGCCAGACGATTGCGGAAGGATGAACACTTGTCGTTCCGCACAATCGGCAAACAGCTCGGCGTTTGTCACAGAACGGCGAGGGCTTGGTTCCTGCTGGCGGATGCCTACTGGAAAGACGAGGAACGTAAGAGCCGCGCAGCTATCGCTTACCAGACACAGGCACTTCCGGCCGATGAAGACGACGGGCTCCTACTCTCAGAGGACGGGGGACACGGCAAGGCTCACCTTAGAATCCGCCAGAAGTTCTAGCTGCCGCACCAGCTGGATACTTTTGGATAGCACTTTGGATACCCCCTCCTGAATCCTGCCGTGCCGAATCGCACTGTTCTGTGCGGCGTTGATTGCATTACACACCTGGATACCGAACCTCACACCGTAAGTGTATCCACAACCGCCTTTGTACAGAGGACTGCGATTATGCAGTCCATCATAAGAAAGGCTGTGCGATGCAAACAGCGGAACTGCTACTGGCGAAACAAGCGGCGGCCACTCTTGGTGTGTCTGAAAGGCACCTATGGTCTCTGCATTCTCGCGGACTCGTGCCGATGCCGGTGAGGTTGGGGCGTTCTGTCCGCTGGCGTCGTCAAGAACTGTCGGATTGGATGGGCGCGGGGTGTCCGAGTAGGGACAAGTGGGAACAGCTCAAGGCGGTGTCCCGATGAGCACGGATGGCTGGGTACGTGTTTCGAGACTGCATCCTTGTCCGATCTGCGGCAAAGCCGACTGGTGCACGGTGACGACGGACAAGTCGGCGGCGTGCTGTATGCGAATCGAGAGCGGCAAGCGACTTCGTAACGGCGGATGGCTGCATAGATTGCGAGAGGATGCCATGCCGATGGCACGGCTTCGTACGCGGAGAGTTGCCGTTGCAATGCGGAAGTGTGGCCGGGACTTCGACGAGCTGGCGGCGGTCTTCGCTGCGAGGATTCGACGGGAACAACTCGAATCGCTGGCGAAGGCACTCGGCGTTTCCGAACGCTCGCTACGTCATCTCGGCGTTGGCTTCGATACGTGTGCGTTCACTTTTCCAATGCGAGACGGCGGCGGAATGGTCGTTGGTATCAGGCGACGGTTTCAGGATGGCACCAAACGTGCGATACGCGGCTCGCGAAACGGCATGTTTGTTCCGTCGGAATTGTCCGGGACTGAGTCACTACTGATTTGTGAAGGTGAGTCCGACACGGCGTCACTACTGACGTTGGGGTTTGATTGCGTCGGACGTCCGTCCTGCACGGGCGGGACGAGATACATCGCACAGCTTGCACGCGGGCGGGGTGCAATCGTCGTCGCGGATGCAGACGTGCCCGGCAAACGCGGCGCGCGCAGCTTGGCATCGGTGCTGCGGCTGCATTGTGCGAGTGTCCAAATCATCGAACCGCCTGACGGTATCAAAGATGCGCGGGCATGGCTTGGGGCCGGTGGAACACGTAAAGATGTACTCGCGGCGATTGACGCCGCGCCGGTGATACCACTCAGAACAAATGCTCAGAAAGTGGATGTGTAGAATGCAGACATCTACGGTTGAATCACCGGAACTGACAATTGACTGGAAACCTGTCGGTGATAAAGGTCTGGCTCAGCTCACCGTCAAGCTGAACGGCAACGTTATCGACGCAGACAAGATTGACATTTCCCGTGAATCAGTACGGGGAAGGTATGTGAAGCGGCTCTCATCAAGGTATCCGGGCATCGACCGGGACAATTTGGAAGCAGAACTACTAACGATTGCTGGCCAGGTGTCCGAAGTGAAAACGCCGGCAGCAAATCCAGATGGCGGTTCTGATCTGGACGTGTCCGCGATTGCACGTTGTGAGCTGTTCCACTCGGAGCACGTGTCCGGCATCCTGATACCAACGGCGTCGATTCTCGGTGGCAAGCCGGTCGGACGCTGGCGGCTTTATCTGCGGTGGCATGGCGATGGTAAACGAGAATCTCGGGACCTGTCCGACGCAATCGACCTGTCGAATGGCGGAAGGCTCTGGTTATATCCGAAGCCAGCCGACCCGACGCCAACAATGCGAGCGGGTTGGACAGCGAAGGCGCGGCGGTCTTGGCTGGACGGCGCGAACGTTCCAAATCTGGCGGACGTGTTCAAGCACTTGTGCGAGCGGTTCGCTTATTTCCTGGACTTCACCGGCGAGACCGCGAGCGGTGACGTGGCGACGCTGGCGCTCTGGTCGATGTTCAGCTACATCTATCCCTGCTGGTCGGCCGTCCCGTATCTGAATGTAGGCGGACCACTCGCGAGTGGCAAGAGCAGGGTGTTCGAGCTGCTGTCGCGAATCGTTTTCCGCCCGCTGCAATCCTCCAACATGACGGCGGCGTGCTTGTTCCGGACGCTGCACGAATCCGGCAGTGTTCTGTTGCTCGATGAGGCCGAAGCACTGCGGGATAAGTCCGACGATGCCAATGCGATCCGCTCGGTTCTGCTGTCGGGCTACAAGCTGGGCTCGCCAGCACGGCGGTTAGAGAAGGTAGGCGACGGTTTTCAGCAAGTGGCGTTTAACGTGTTCGGGCCAAAGGCCATTGCGGGTATCGCGCGATTACCAGACGCTTTGGCAAGCCGGTGCATCCGGATCACGATGTTCCGGGCCTCCCGCAATTCGGCGAAGCCGAAACGTCGGATTGACGAGGACCCGGCGGTATGGGCCGACATTCGGGACGATCTCCACGCTTTGGCGCTTGAACACGGACTGACCTGGCGACAGCTCGCCAGCCGGACGGATGTATGCCGGTCGATGGCGGGACGGGATTTCGAGCTGTGGCAGCCCTTGCTGGCTTTGGCGGCGTTCGTCCAGGAGAACGGTGCCGTCGGACTCGTGGATATCGTGCGGGACTACGCCGGGACAGCGATCGAATCGAATCAGGACGACAGCACACCGGACGCGGATGAGCTGTTGTTGAGGTTGCTGGCGGATTCTGTGGCGGTCAGGACACAAGCTCAGGTGACGCCGAGCGGCTTGTTGAGCTGGGCTCGCGAACGAGAATCCGGTCTATTTGAACGCTGGACACCGCGTGGCGTCTCGGCAGCTCTGAAACGGTACAAGGTCTTGGCCGTCAAGACGGGCGGACGCCGAGTCTATCGAGACGTGACTACTCCTCAGCTCGTGCGAATACAGGAGGCGTACGGGTTGGACCTTGGCCTGGGAACCGACCCTACCGACCCTACCGACCCTGAATTCTGCCCTGAGACGGTGGAATCGGCCATTCAGGAGGGACGGTAAGGACGGTAGGGACGGTTGAAAAAGGGTATGTACCATGACTTTTGACGCGCGTGCGTTTCTGGATGGGCTGTTCGGCGAAACGCCGGCGACGGTGGCGGCCTTGAAGCTGGCGGACGCGCCCGAGCCCGTAGCGACGCCCGACGACCTCTCCGAGCATTGGCGGGGAGCATTTGAGGAACGAGCCGGAATCATGGAATTCGACGCGAACATGACCCGTCAGGACGCCGAGCGATTCGCCTTGGCGGACATCTTGAAGCTGATGCGGGCGGCTGGCGAGAACCCGGACGGACCCGCCGAAAGTCTACACTTTACGGGTTGACAGGCCGACTTCTAGGGTGTAGACTTGGGTTGGAAGCTGAGGAACAACGATATGGCGAAACAGAAATCCATCGAAGACCAGTTGCGGGCGGCTATCAAGGCAGACGAGCGCAGCCTGTATCGGATTGCCCGTGATGCCGGACTCGGCATCGGACCGACGCAACGTTTCGCGGCATCCATCCACGGAATCACGATGCGAAACGCGGTGAAGATGGCGGCGACGTTGGGCCTGGAGCTGAAATTGGTGCCCGTCAAGCGGCGGAAAGCGAAGGTGAGGCAATGAGTAAGAGGCGCGGAGTCCACAAGCTGGCTGACGGCGGCGACTACCACAAGAGAATCCGGTTGGGTTCGTACAGGTTCAAGCGGGTTCGTCTTTGTGCCGACGCCGCCGCCTCGGAGACTTGGGCTAATCTCTTGCAGAATGCGGTGGACCGCCGCAATGCGGGAGAGCCGCCGAGGATGGAGAAACTGACCGACATTCCGCGTCGGTGTCTCGAAGCGTTGGGGCTTGTCTCAAAGCTGGCGCAGGCGCGACGGGCTCCCTGGAACCAGCACGTTGACGATTACGTTGAAGAGCTACAAATGGCGCGGCGAAATCGTGTCTATGTCGCAAACACTGGACGGTGCTTGCGGTCGGTAGGCGAAGGCTGCAAGTGGACGTCCCTCGGCGACGTTAGCCGAGGCGACTTCTCCCGGTATCTCAACCAACGGAAATCCCAGGATGGCGTCTCGGCGAGGACGCTGAACAACATTCGCTCAACCGTTGTTACGTTTGTGGAATGGCTTGTCGAGACTAAACGTGTCGATACGAACCCCATCGCACGGCTCATGCGTATCGACGAAACCGACGACCGGAGGCGTCGCCGGAGAGCCTTTGCTGAGGCTGAGGTCGTTTCTCTCCTGAGAGCCGCACCCGCTCGGGCCTTCTGCAATCGACTTGCGTTGGGAACGGCGTTGCGACGACGCGAGCTCCGAGAACTACAATGGCGCGATGTGCGAATCGATGGGAACGATGCCAAACGTCCGTACCTACAACTGCGAGCAGAAGCTACGAAGTCGAAACGTCCCGATTGGGTTCCCTTGCAGCAGTACCTCGCCAACTTGCTGCGTGAAGCCCGTCCCGCCGATTACTCGCCAACCGACCGCGTTCTGTCATGCGTGCCGACGTTTCAGACCTGGAAGAAAGATCTGGAACGTGCTGGTATTGAGTATCGTGATGACAGTGAGAGGACCATCCTCGGTTTCCACTCCCTCCGCGTGACGGTCTCGACGAACCTCCGCGTGGTCGGTCGCCCTGAAACTGAAGTGGATGCCATCATGAGGCATAAGCGAAGCGACGTGGGCTCTCAGTCCTACACCGACATGAGGGCTTTCGACCTGTTCGCCGCGATTGAATGCCTCCCCGAATACACCATCGAGAAGCGGGCGGACCTTCGCATGACGGGGACCGAGGATGCCGCCGGATACGCGACGACTAACTGCGTCGCAAACAGGACCCAAAACAGGACCCAAAAGCCCGCCGGAGCACGCACAAACGTGCGGAACAGTGCAGCATACACGGGTGTCGGTGACACGAAGATGGCATCCGTTCCACTGACTGCACATGTGCGAGATACCCCTGAAAACAAGGGCTTTTCGCACGATAGCAGGGGGAAAGAAGGACTGCCCGGGACAGGGATCGAACCTGCACGAGGTATTATCCTCACTAGGCCCTCAACCTAGCGCGTCTGCCAATTCCGCCACCCGGGCCGGGGGCTCGACTGAGCGGAGGTAACGTAGCAGTTTCCCGCGAGTTCGTCAACCACCTGTGAAGGGGCGGCGCCAGGCTCGACCTCGTGCTGCACAGTGTCGCCCGTGCACTGTTTAGTCTGTCTCTAGTATGACAGCGATACGTCGTTCTCTGGCAGAAGAGCCGCGGGCTTCAGCCCGCGCGGCCGGCCGAAAACGCGAGGTCCTCGAGCCGCGAATAACCGCGCGGACTGAAGTCCCCGGCTTCTCAGATGCGTTCCAGCGCTGTCATGCTACAGCAGCTCGGGGAACCGCTTCGATAGCAAAGACGCAGGCCTGCCGAATCGACAGGCCTGCGCCGGAGAGCTTCCGCGAAGACGGGTCTTGGCAGGCACCGTCTCAGCGGAGGAGGCACCGATGGTGGGGACGGTCCCATGGACCGTCAGAAGTTCTTTGCTCGCACCGAGCTTTCTCGCTGGGCGACGGGACCTACAGCCTCGCCGTCGCGGCATTCTTCGATTTCAACGCTTCAGCGGCGGCGGCCACCTGGGCCTTCGCTACCAGCACCCGGGCTTGGATCTCGCAGTTCGTCTCGTCACCGCTGACGATGAACTTCACCTGCCCGGCAGCCTTGGCCTTTGGGCAGACCTTGGACTCGCAATCGACCTTCTGGCCGTTGACGAGGTAGCTCAGTTTGACCGCGCTGGCAGCCTTCCGTGCTTCGTCGCGAGCCGTGACGGCATCGTCGTACTTATCGAAGTTCATGCCAGCAACGACGAACTTGGTGGCCTTATCTCTGGGACAGGTACCCTTGGCGCATGAGCCCTTCTTGGCAGACTTGGCGCCGGTCTTGCTACAGCTGCCCTTCGCGCTGGACTTCGTACATCCCTCGCAACTGCAATTCTTCTTCCCGCTACAGGTCTTCGCTCCGGCCTTCGCGCCCTGCGAATGACAGGAAGCGCCCTTCGTCTTGGAGGAGCAGGAGGCGTCCTTCGTGTTCCCGCACGTCTGGCTCGCTGAGCAGTAGACCAGCTTGCCGTCCACGATGCCGCCGATTGATGTGAACTTCTCGGCGTAGCACTCCGACGCGCAAGCCAGGGCCTTCATCGCATCGGGCATGGTGCCGAATTTCTCGTCACAAACAACGAATACAATCTTGTCGCCGCGGTCTCCGGCGGCCTTCTCCGCGGCCTCGTGAGAATCGTAGGTCTTGTCGCCAACCATGAAGGCCATCGTTGGGAAGCCACCGGCGCCGCAGGTCTTCCCACAGGCCGTCGCTTTGGTCTTGCTCGCGCCATCGCAGCCAGGCCCGGCCAGCGTCGGCGAAGCGGCAATACCACACAACAACGTCATCGCCAGAACAATCATGAGTCCTCTTCGCATCATCTATCTCCAGTCCTTATTCCCTGATCCAATCAGGTTACTTGTTACGATTGCGGGAATGCCGTCATTTCCGCGTGGATCATCAGTCTCGTCATTCACCAGGAAACGTTCCCTGTCGTCTTTGTTATAGTCGCGAAACAACCCGTCGGCATCGCGGCGAGGTTCAAACCGAATCCAGGAGTTTCCGCTCCTTTGGTCGGCAGGCTCGATCGGTCGCGCCGCGCGGACAAGACCATCAACGCTCCAGAGCGTTGAACCATTCCCACTGATTTACGGAAAACGAGGTGAGGTTTTCGGGAAAGCGGTCTGGGGTACTGTCAGGCCATTGGACGTGGATTCGCGTCACACAAGTGTTACAGAAGAAGACATAAGAAGACGACCGCGCGGGCTGAAGCCTGCGGCTCTCCGGCTAGAGAACGACCTGGCGCTGTCATATTAGGTTGGTCGGGCGGGGCGGCGACATGCGGGAACGCACCCCCGGCCAAGGCCAGGGGTTCGTGCGCGCACAAGATTGCAGCGTGGGCCTTGGTGCTCGTGCCGCCACCCTGAGATCATCGCTCAGTCGTCGTACCTGTCCCTGAGATGCTCGTACTTGTCCTTGTACTCGTCGCGTTCGCGCTTGCACTTGCGTTTGTCGTTTTCGAGGTCGCGAGCCTTGTTCTCGAGGTGTCGAATCTCTTCGTACGCCTCGGCAAGTTTCTGTCGCGCCTCTTCATGACTGCTCGTATGCGGCACTCGACTGGTGTCGGCGGGCCTCCGCCTTTGGGAGCCGACGTTGATTTCCTCGGGCGCCTTCACGCTGATGCACCCGCCGATGAAAAGGGCGGCGGAGAAGGCCGCGGCCAGAATGGGCAGGCCAAGCCATCGCGTTCGTACCATGGTATGATCTCCTATTGGTCCAGGGCCACATCGCGAATGCCCATGGTAGTTGTCGCGGTCCAGCCGGGTCAAGAGAGCAGATGGTCGAATACTCCCGCAAAGATACCGAGATAATACTCCTGCTGGGCTGCACCGCCAGCGGCAAGACGTCGGCCTCCCTGGAACTCGCCCAGCGACTCGACGCCGAAATCGTCAGCATCGATTCCATGCAGGTCTACCGACGGATGGACATCGGCACAGCAAAGCCGTCGCCAGAAGAGCTGGCTACGGTGCGCCATCACCTGATCGATGTGGCAGAGCCGTCGGAGTTGTTTAGCGTTGCTAGGTTCGTCGAGATGGCCGACCAGGCGATCGCGGACATCCGTGCGAGGGACCGTCGCATTTTGGCGCTCGCCGGAACCCCCCTTTATCTGATGGGCCTGATGCACGGCATGTTCGACGGCCCCGCTGCGGACGAGGACTTCCGGGCCAAGCTTCGGCGCCGGGCAGAACACGAAGGCACAGCGGTCCTGCACACAGAGCTCTCGAAGGTCGATCCGGACGCAGCCGCACGCATCCATCCCAACGACTACAAGCGGATCGAGCGGGCGCTGGAAGTCTGGCGACTCACAGGCATACCGCTGAGCCGCCAGCAGCGCCAGTGGAACGCCGAAGCGCTGCGCTATCCAACCAAGATCGTCGGCATCCGCCGGGAGAAGGAGGACAACTCGAGCCGCATCAACACGCGAGTCAAGCAGATGATCGAGGCGGGTCTAGTGGACGAAGTGCAATCGCTGCTGGCGGAACCGGCGGGGTTCGGCGAGCAGGCGCGTCAGGCACTCGGCTACGCGCAAATCATCAGGCATTTGCAGGACCGTTCGCCGCTGGATGACGCGGTCGAGCAGATCAAGATCCAGAGCCGCAGGCTTGCCAAACACCAGCGGACGTGGTTTCGCAAGTTCACGACGACGCGATGGGTGGACGTGGCTTCGGACGAGCCGGTCGCGTCGATCGCGGACGGGCTGATGCGGGCCATTTCGCGCGAGGGCGGTGCGGCGTAGAAGCTGGCGATGCGACGCTGGTGCTACGTTCAATCGTTAATCGCTCTAGCCCTGCTTCTCTCCTCCCATCAAGTCATCCAGTGCTCGAAGCAGATCGACCGCCGACAACATCCCCACGAGCTCGCCCGTCTTGTCCAGCACTGGCGCGGCGCCGATGTGATTCTCGATCAAGAGCTTGACCGCCTTGCGTAGCGTGTCATACGTGTGGATGACATGAACCCTGCTGATCATCACGTCTCCTACGGACATCTCATCGTCCAGGCGATACATATGAGCGACATCCAAGGATTCATCCACCCACTCGGGCCTGCGCAACTCGCGGTCGCTCACGATTCCGATCAGCTTGTTATCCGCGTCAACGATCGGAAGGTGTCGGATGTGGTGCTTCTTCATTTTGAAGAAGGCTTCTCGAATCCCGGTATCCGACGGAACGGAAATGACCTTCCGGGTCATGTACTCAGACACTTTGCCGGTCATACGCTGTGCTCCTTCGACGTTGATCTCGTGGTCAACATTGCCATCGGGTTGGACGGGGCGGTCTCAACTCCTTGGAGGGGCGTTGCTTCGGCTTTATGCCGCGCTTCCATTCTACAGTGTTGTAGCATTGCTCACCATCTCTTCGGAGGTGATGACCTCGATTACGTGGGGGAGCATTGATTGGGTGGGGCAGTGCCCAGCTTACGATGAACTGCCGGACGATGATGAGCCGGACGACGAACTTGACGAGGTGCTCGTGCGGGGTTCGATGATCGCGCCGATCCCGTCCGCCAGGGCCTCGCCCATCAGGCGAAGGCCGGCCTCTGTCTGGCCGGCCGTTCCCAGCGCGGTGGAGAGACCGCTGGCGAAGCTGGGCGCGTAGGCCTCTCGGAAGCGCTTGGAGATATCGGAGTCCCAGCAGCCGCCGAGCTGGAGAAACATGCCGGACATGAGGCCGGCGGCCGTGGCGATTCGGAGACGCCGATGCCAGCGAGCCAGTTTGCGAGTCGTCATTGTCGGTCCTGCGTCGGCGAGACGGTCGGGCGGCGATCATGCTCTTATCGGCGGAGTTCGCGCCCCTCGGCCAATGTGACGTTCAACAAGTCTGACGGGCACACTCTGCCGGTTCTCGCGCAAGATATCGGACGCTGCTCTTGCGATGACGCCCCTTGCCGGGGGTGCAACCTTAACCGGTGCTGCACTTGACCCGATAAGCGACACGGGTATCCGCACACCGAACGACCGCGCTGGCGCATCATCGTCTTGTGAATCCGGCGTGGTTGAGTGCAGGCGGAATGCCCAGGTGAGGCCGTATGGGAACGAGTTCATTCATCCTTTCTATGATTTCCGTCGCGCTGCTTGCGGGGCCGGGTTCGCCGGCATCGGCAGGCGGCGACCTGGTCTCATCACACATCGAAGATCGCGTCGTCAAGTTCTTCGACTTCGATGAGCCCGACCACTACGAATCGATGCCCAAGTACTGGCGGCAGATGACCGAGCCCGCGTTTCCGGGATACCCGCGCTATCAGGAGCCGGCGTTTGATTTTGATGTGGGCCACACTGCGCCGCCGTCGTTCCGGCTTTCGCTGAGCGGAGGGAACATCGGCGCGCATTACCTGGCGAAGGATACCAGCGTTCATCCCCGCGCGGATTACCGAATCACCGCCTGGGTGCGTACATCCGGACTTCGGCGGGCCGGCGCCTCTGTGAGCGCGTACTACCTGGACCATGCACTTCGCAAGATCGAGAAGAGCGAACAGTGCACCGGAACGATTCGCGACGAGGAGTGTGGGGGCGACTGGACTCGCCTCTCGATTCATCTGCCGGGCGGGTTCGAGACGGCGCGATGGATCGGGTTGTCCTGTCGCATCGAGCAACCGCCGGAGCGAACAGGCGGCATCTCCGAGCCCAGGCCGATCAACTACCGCGACGCGCTTTCAACCGCCTGGTTCGACGACATCACCGTTCTTCGTCTCCCTCAGGCCTCGATTGGGCTGGCCGCGCCAGGCAACGTATTCCTGAGCGGCCGACCGATCACGTGTGCCGCGCGCGTCGCGGACCTGGACGGCGCCGGCCTTGATGCCGAGTTGGAAATCGTCAACGCGGAGGGCGCCACCGTCGAGTCGCACGTGATCCCCGTCGTCGGCCTGGATCAACCCGGGGTCGAGATCGCCGTGGCCGAGGTTCCCGCGGGCTGGTATGTCGCGCGGTTGTCGGTCCGTGCAAGTGGTTGCGATGTGCTTGTCGAGGAGCAGCCCTTCCTGCGGCTGAGCCCGGACCTGCCCGGCACCACGGCGAATGAGCGTGCAGGCTTTGGTGTCATCATCGACACGTCTGTTGTGCCGGAAGATAGCGTGAACGCGCACCTCTTGGCGGCGCTTTCCGTGACGTCGGCAAAGGTGCCGCTGTGGCGACGCGACGTTGACGACGATGCGGTTGTTAAGGGTGACAAGAAGCTGGATCGGTGGATGTCATTATTGCGCGGTCGCGGTATGACAGTGGTGGCGACACTCGCTGACCCGCCGGGCACCCTCGCGACGCTGTGCGGCCACCCGGAACTGACGCTTCTTGACGTGCTGACATCTCCTCCGAATTCGTGGCGTCCCTATCTGGCGCTCACACTTTCACGACACGGGGCCCACATCGATGCCTGGCAGATCGGCGAGGATGGCAGAGGCTCGACGATGAACGACCGGCGACTGGGCCAGGCGATTTCCAACGTTCGTGCGGAGTTGCAGCCGTTGATTGGCCCGGCGGCCCTTGTTGCGCCGGCTTCCGTGGTCAGGCAGTCGCCTGGTGAGAATCTCCCGGTGGAAGTGGTCTCTCTGATGATTCCCCAGCAGGTTTCCGCAAGCCGCCTGAGCGGGCAACTGTCCACCCCCGAAACAGGCGAGTCCGTGAGACTGTGGGCAACGGTCGAGCCGCCTTCCGCGGATCGGTACGATCGATATGGACGCCTGGCTGAGTTGGCAAGACGGATTGCCGTCGCGCGGCAGAGCGGCGTGGAAACCGTGTTTGTTCCGCAGCCTTGGCGGGCCGAGCTTGCGAAGGACGCGGTCGTTGTCTCCCCGCAGGAAGACTTCATCATCTGCCGGACATTGGCGCAAGGGTTGGGCGGCCTCGAGCCGGTCACGCCGGTTTGGCTCGGCGACGGCGTACGCGCTTGGTTGTTCGCCGACCGCGCCCGGGTGGCCGGCACTGTCGTCGCATGGACCGAGGGAGATCAGGCCGGTCCGATGAGTGTGCTCTTCGATGTCGGTGCCGCCGCGGAGCGCATCGACATGTGGGGAAAGGCGAGTCAACCCCAAGAAACCGAAGGCGGGCGGGCATTCCAACTTGAAGCGATGCCGGTTCTCATTCGGCCGGTGTCGCCGCAACGGGTGATGGCGCTGAGCAGCTTTCAAGTCTCCAATCCGCGTTTGCAGGCGACCGTCGAAGAACAGGCTCGCGACTTGGTGCTGAGCAACCCGCGGTCCGCGAAACTCCACGGGACTTTGCGATTGCGACCGCCGAAGAACTGGCGCGTGCGACCCGAGAGGATCCCGGTCGACCTGGCCGGCGGGCAATCGACGAGCGTGCCGGTCAGCCTCAACATTCCCAACAACCAAGCCATGGGGAGCTATGTCCTGATTGGGAGGCTCGATGCCGAAGGCGACGCACTGAACGGCCTGACCCTCCGCGCGCCGCTACGCGTGGAGTCTCCCGGCCTGGACGTCAGCGTTCTGGTTAGACGAGATGGGGACGGACTGGCGATCGTCCAGCGCGTCACGAACCTCACGGACGAGAGTCTGAATCTGCGT
Source organism: Planctomycetota bacterium (assembly GCA_043813895.1). GTDB lineage: Bacteria > Planctomycetota > Phycisphaerae > UBA1845 > UTPLA1 > CAZTAR01. The sequence continues at coordinate 45,809 of JBDRKQ010000204.1, read as the reverse complement.
GCAATCCTGATAGCGCCCGGACACGCAAGGCAAGGCCGGCTGATCACCAACCTCGCCGCCGGCCAGACGACGACGCGACAGTTCGAGATCGAGCATACCGAAGGACTTGCCGGCAAATACATGCGTGTGTCCGTCGAGCAGATCGGCGGGCCACTCAAATGCAATGAGTTGATCAAACTCGACTGAGGCGGTTGCCTGCAAGCTCTTAGCTGTCAGCCATCAGCTTTCAGCGGTCAGCTTCTCGGCGATTTGGCTTTTTGGCGTTTTCCCTCATCCTGTCTTCACGGCGACAGCCGTCTGGCGGCAACGAGGCTGCGATAGCGGTTGAGGCTGATGCCCATTCGCAGGAACAGGTGTTCCCTTTCCGTGGCCTTGAAGAACTTGCGTTCCGTTCCCATGATTTCCATGCCGACGCGTTGGTAGCAACGGATCGCCGGGGTGTTGTCCGGGAACACGACCAGCAAAACATCGGAAACGGTGTATTCCAGGAAGGCCGTCGCCAGGAGGGCATCGGCGAACCGGATGCTATAGGACCGGCCGCGATAGGTCGGTTCGAGCAGGAAATGGCCGATCCACATCTGGTCCGGGCATCCCGGCATGTAGTTCAGCTCGGCATATGCGAAGGGCTCGCGAAGGTCCGTCCTTGCGAGCAGGAAACGCCGACTGTCCCGCCGCCCCCAGGCGAGCACCTTTTTGGCCGTCAGCGGCCACCGCGTGCCCGGCGCCAGTCGTGTCAGCTCTTCTTCCGTGCGAACCCAGGCGGCGACATGCGGGGCGTAGAGCGGATCGAACGGGCACAACCGCAGCCGCGCTTCGCAAGGGTCCGTCCCCGCAGGCGACGGCGAAGTCGCTTCGCTATCACGGATGCCACTAGCGTGTTGTAAGGCTGCCGTGTTCATCGCATTCGTCGGATGGAAGCTGCTGGCTACTAGCTCTTAGCGAATAGCCTCCGGTTTTCGACCTTTTGGCGTTTCGGCTTCTTGGCGTTTTGGCTTTCTATTCCTCATCAAGCATGTGTCCGAGTTTGGCACGCTTCGTCTGTAAGTAACGGCGGTTGTGTGGGTTCGCTTTAATCTTCAGCGGTTTCTGTTCGACCACCTCCAGCCCGTACACTGCCAGCCGATTGACCTTCTTGGGGTTGTTCGTGAGAACGCGAATCTGCCGAATCCCGAGGTCGCGCAGGATCTGGGCGCCGATGCCGTAGTCTCGCTTGTCCGCCGGGAAGCCGAGCTTCTCGTTTGCCTCGACGGTGTCCAGCCCCTCGTCCTGAAGGCGATAGGCGTGCAGCTTGTTCGCCAGCCCGATGCCTCGTCCCTCTTGTCGGAGGTAGACGATCACGCCCTCTCCCTGTTCGGCGATCAGTTGCATCGCACGTTCGAGTTGCTCCCCGCAGTCACAACGGAATGAATGAAACATATCCCCGGTCAGGCATTGGGAGTGGACCCGCATCAGAACCGGGTGCTCGACCGGGATCGGCTCACCATCGTTGTCGAGCCGTCCCATGTCTCCCATGCAGAGCGCCACGTGTGGGTCGGTGTCAACGGCCGACTTGTAGGCGTGAAGCGTCCACTCTCCCCACGGATTCTTCAACGGAATGGACTCGATGCGAACCACCGACCGCTCCCTCTGGAGACGGTACTCGACGAGCTTGTCGATCGAGCAGATCTTGAGGTCGTGTTTCTTGGCGAACCTGATGAGGTCCGGTAGCCGCGCGACCTCCCCGTCTTCCCGCAAGACTTCGATGATGACGCCCGCGGGCGTCAAGCCGGCCAGACGTGTGAGGTCGATACTTGCCTCGGTGTGACCAGCCCGGACGAGCACACCGCCCGTCTTGCCTTTCAGGGGACTGATATGGCCCGGCCGCCGGAAGTCCGACGGCGAAGCGTCGTCCACGATGCACCGTTGAATGGTTCTCCATCGATCGGCCGCACTGACGCCCGTCGTGACGCCGAACTCCGGCGCTACGTCGATCGAAACGGTGAAGGCGGTCCCGTGCTCGGCGGTGTTCTCCGCCGTCTGCGGATAGAGATGCAGTTTCTCGCACGTCTCGGCCGTCAAGGAGAGGCAGAGCTTGCCGGCCGCCTGGCGGATCATGAAGTTGATCATATCGGGCGTGACCTTGTCGGCGGCGCAGACGAGATCGCCCTCGTTCTCGCGATCGGCGTCGTCTACAAGTATCACGAACTTCCCGGCCTTGAGATCTTCCAGCGCTTCAGGAATGGAGCTGAACATGGATTCATCGCACATCATCAGTATCACTTTCCTCACGGGGTCCGGCAGGGCGTGCGGCCGTGGACGCCACATAACGGTTGCCGAGCACGATGTAGTCGATCGCCGCCAATCCAGCGAGAACAGTTGCCGCCCACCAAAGGATCTGCGGAGCCCCCCTGAGCCACGCAGGCAGATTTACCCACAATAGCATACTCAACACGAGACTCAACTGAACAGCGGTGCACCACTTCCCGAGAAGCCGAGGGCGAATCAAGACGCGCCCCGTCGAGAGATACACCAGCGCAAAACCGAGGCTGACGATCAGGTCTTTGCCGATGGCCGCCACCGCGACCCAATCCGGCAGGATGAGCAGGCCGTCGCCCTGGATATCGGACGTGTCGCGCACACCGATTGTGCAGAGCAGGATTACCGCGGCGGTGATCAGAAGCTTGTCGGCAAGGGGATCGAGGAACTTTCCGAGCGGAGATTCACTGTGGAGTCGGCGGGCCAAGAACCCGTCCAGGAAATCGCTGAACGCCATGGCGGCGAAGATGCCGACGGCCATCCATCGAAGCCACGCGTGACGCGGCTCCTGCATGTGCATCATGCAGACGATAAACGGCCCGATCAGGAGCATTCGGACAATCGTGACCCAGTTGGGCCAACCGAGATGAAGCGGGGCCGGCACGCCGATTGATCCTCGAAATGTCGCCATAGTAGGGCTTGGCGTCGCTCTCGACAACGGGCGCGATTCCCGGATCCGAGCTCCGAGCGCAAGCGAGCGGGTCCGATGAACCGCGGTCTGGCCGCGAAGACCCCGCGCCGGCGCTTGGGGCTCGGATCAGCCTCGCCGACAGTGTCACGGACTCCCATTCGAGAGTCAATAGAACCGATTCGTGCAAACCTGGGCCGGCATGCTATACTCAGGCGTTCTGCAATCTCGGACAACGAAGGGAACCAGTCAGTGGAATCAGTGACACGTATGCAAAGTGAAGAGCAGCGGGCTGCTCGCGACGCCGCGATCGTCGACTTCGTCGAGAAGTACGCCGGCGGGCGTGACGCCGATCTCTATGCGAACATGCTCAAGACCGTCTGCCGCATGTCGCGCGACGGGATCGGCCGTGGAGAGGTCAAGCTTCTCGACAGGGCGCTGGCGGAGTTGCGGTACGCCTTCAAGGTTTTCGTCCCTTACGAAAACATTCCGAAGGTCTCCATCTTCGGATCGAGCCGAACGCCCGAGGGGCATCCGGAGTACCGGCAGGCCGTGAGGTTCGCGGAACGCATGACCGAATCCAACTGGATGGTTATCACCGGCGCGGGCGACGGTATTATGAAGGCGGGTCACGGCGGCGCAGGCAAGGAGGCGAGCTTCGGCGTGGCCATCCGTCTGCCCTTCGAGCAGCGGACCAACGACATCATTGAGGGCGACAAGAAGCTGATCAACTTCAAGTACTTCTTCACGCGCAAGCTGATGTTTCTGAAAGAGGCGAAAGCCATCGTGTTATTCCCCGGCGGTTTCGGAACACAAGACGAAGGCTTTGAGGCCATGACCTTGATCCAAACCGGCAAGGCGATGCTCGTGCCGATCGTTTTGGTGGATGCCCCGGGCGGCACGTACTGGCAACACTGGCGGACTTACGTCAAGGCGGAGTTGCTCCATTCGGGCATGATCAGCGCGGAAGACATGCACCTCATCAAACTGACCGACGATGTCGAGGAGGCCGTCAGCGAGGTGTTGGGATTCTACCGTCGGTACCATTCAATGCGGTACGTGAAGGACATACTCGTCATCCGCATGGAGAGCGAGTTGCCGGATGCCGCCCTCGCTCACATCCAGAAGGAATTCTCCGACATTGTGAAGGTCGGCACGATCAAGCGAGTTTCGGCATTCAAGGAGGAAGCGGATGACGTGCCGGACAAGCCGCGGCTTGCGCTGCAGTTCGACCGGCGGTCCCACGGCCGCCTGCGGCAGATGATCAACTACATGAATGCGGCGGAGCCGTCGTAGTGCAGCCGCGGTAGCGCCCACGATCGCATTCTCTGTTGCTCTCGCCGCAGGGAGTTCTGTGAAGCGAGTGTCTCGATGTCGCGGACCTCATTGCTCATCCTGATCCTGCTGACGCCGCCCGCGATCGTGGCGGTCGTTGAACGGTCGCAGGAATACCCGAAACGCTATGCGGAGGTCATCCCCGGGAGCCTTTACAGAAGCGCGTTCCCCAGCGGCGAACAGATCCGAAATCTGGCCCATGACAAGGGGATTCGGACCATTCTTCGACTCACCGGCGAGGATCACGATCCCAAGTACAAGGAAGAGCGGCAGGTCGCCGCCGAACTCGGCCTGAGATTCGAGACGACCCTCATGCCGGGTGACGGCTGCGGCAAGTTTGAGGACCTGGACAGGGCGGCCGACATCGTCGGGGACCCGCGAAACTGGCCGGTCCTCTTTCACTGTGCGGCCGGCAAGCAGCGGTCGAACGCGGTCCTTGCCGCCTACAGGATGAAGAAATGCCAATGGACGGTCGATAAGGCCCTTGCCGAGTTGGAGGCAGGATACGGCCTCGATCGCGAGGCAGAGCAAGAGCTGGTAGAACACCTCCGGGCGTACGCCGAGACCCGTTGAACAAGAACGACATCAGGCGAACGAGAGTTACACAATGCTCATCTTGATGGAACAGGGGGCCACGAAGGAACAGATCGACAAGGTCTGCGAACGCATCCGTGAAGTCGGGTTCGAGCCGCACGAAATACCGGGGTCGATTCGCGTCGCCATCGGCATCACCGGCAATAAGGGACCGGTGGCGCCGGAGCACTTCCAGCATCTCGAGGGTGTCTCGGAGTGCGTCCCTGTCTCCAGGCCCTACAAGCTCGTGAGCAGGGAGGTCAAACCGGAGTCCACGGTGGTCGACGTCCGCGGCGCGAAGATCGGCGACGGCGGTTTGGCCGTGATCGCCGGGCCGTGCTCGGTCGAGTCGCGCGACCAGATCTTCAAAACGGCGGAGGTGGTGGCCGCGAGCGGCGCCAAGTTTCTCCGGGGTGGGGCCTTCAAACCGCGCACGTCACCGTATTCTTTTCAAGGGCTCAAAGAGGACGGGCTTCGCTTGCTGCAGGAGGTCAAGGAGCGGTTTGATCTGCGCATCGTCACCGAGGCCAAAGACACCGACTCGCTGCCTGCGGTCGCCGAAGTCGCCGACGTTCTCCAGATCGGCGCGAGGAACATGCAGAACTTCTCCCTCTTGGAAGCGGCAGGGCGCCTCCACATGCCCGTGCTTCTGAAACGCGGCATGAGCGCGACACTCAAAGAATTCTTCATGGCCGCGGAGTATCTGCTCTCACTGGGGAACTACAAGGTCATCCTCTGCGAACGCGGCATCCGCACCTTCGAGACCATGACGCGGAATACGTTCGACTTGTCCGCCGTGGTCATGATCAAGCACCACACGCACCTGCCGGTCATCGCGGATCCGTCTCACGGCGTCGGCATCGATTGGGCCGTGCCGCCCATGGCGAAGGCCTCCATCATGGCCGGCGCCGACGGCGTGATGGTCGAGGTACATCCCGAACCGGACAAGGCGCTGTCCGACGGGCAACAGTCGCTGTCCTTCGATAAGTACAACCGCCTTGCTGTCGAGCTCCGGGAACTGGGGGCGTGGCAAGCCGGGCACCGCTGATGCACACATGCCCACGGATTGCGATCCATGGGCTTGCCTGCGTGTTCCTATCTATTCAAGCACCAATAGGGGGTTTGGAAGTAGTGGTCAGCCGGTTCTGGCCATGCGGTCGAAGCTCAACTCCAGCCTGTCCTTGACGATCTGCATCGATTCCGGCCGGTCCGCACGATTCGGCTGGCAGCAGTGCTCGATGAGCTTGAGCACCGTGGGGTCGAGTTGTTTGTCCGTATCGAGATTGGGGTTTCGCCATCGTTCGAGGCTGATGCCGGTCTTGCCGACGGCCGTGGTGTTCAACTCCGTCTCGACGGACTTGCCCAAAAAGATGCGGTGCATCGTCGCGCCGAGGCCGAAGACGTCCGTTCGCTGATCGAGCGCCTGACGCTCCACCTGCTCCTTGGCGATGAAGTCCTTGGTACCCTGGATCCGCTGCTTGCGCGTGTACATCGGACAGGCCTGTCCGAAGTCGATGATCGTGGGTCGGCCGTTCTTTGCGCAGAGGATATTGCCGGGCTTCAGATCTGCGTGGACGAAGCCTCGGTTGTGGAGGTCGTGCAGGCCGTCGGCGGCGTGCCAGAAGATCTTGAGCAGCAGACTCGATGAGCCGTTCTCGGCGAACTTGTCCAGCGGGATCCCGTCGACGAAAACGAGAATGTTGTACGCCTCGATGGCCCGGAGCTTGCGTTTGACGATGCCGAACTCGACGGTCTTGCGGAGGACGGGGTGGTTATTGGTCACGCCGACGTCGAATTCGATCTTAAGTTGCCGGATCTGCGACTGGTAGTTCGGCGCGTTAGCGGAGACATACTTCTTGCAGTAATGCTTCCCGTCCGTCACATCCTGCATCAGGGACACCTTCGTACCCGCGCCGATGCCCAGGTCGCGGACGAACATGAGGTTTTCGAGGCGCTTCGCCATGGTGTGATAGAGGATGTAGCCGCGGGCTCCATCGGGCCGGCAAGTTGTCGGTCGAATGTAACCGCTAACTGTTGGCCCGACGAGTCAAGCTCGTTTCCCCGCGTGTTATTGCGAAAGGCCGGCCTATGGTTGTGAGGATGCTCGCCGCGCCGACTTCGCCACCTTGTGTGCTGAAACCATCACTTTAACTTCCCCAGCGTCACCTGAGATCTGACAGGCAGACGTTCAAGACAGGCGAACACCAGGGACCGAATAACGCCATGTGGGCGATGGTGGGGGAGAGAGCGAGTCGTTGAAGAATATAAGGGGGAAGATACCAGGCTTCTCGTCCTTCTTTCTCTCGCGCGCGCCATCCGCTCACGTTCTCTTAACTATAACGGTTTCCCAGGTGTCTTTCCAATAATCGATATTTGGTACGTTCCCCATCGCATTCGGGTACGCTGCCTATCGCGATATATCCGCGTCCGGCCAGTCGCCTCGGTCTCCCCATCCGGCCAGCGGAAGCCGTCGGGAGGTATCCCGCCGCCATCGTCGGCCGCAGGGGACGACGCGGGAGCGAGCCCCGTTGTTTGGCGCGCCCCAGGCGTTTTCGGACTTGGGTAAGCCTGGGCGGCGGGGGCGGCCACGGAATGGGCTTAGTTGCCCGATCATTGCCTGCAGCGCGGGCTCCGACCCTGATCGGGCGGGTGGCACGGCTTGTGCCTTGTCTGTCGGACGCCTCGCTCGTGCCGACCGCCGTTCGGCAGGGAGATGAGCCATGTCAACGTTGACCCGCGTGAGACCGAAACAGGCCAGACGAACCCTCCGCCGTGCCTTCGTGCTGGTTCACTGGTTCTTCCGCTCACTGGGGACCGCCCGAAGCCCCACGCGCCGCCGCCCGGCCGCCCCGCTTTATGTGCCGCCCGCGTGCTATTACGTGGATTGAGCCCGCCGATCTCCTGGCTGGGATTAGGTCGTGGCGAGATGGGCTCTTGCCTCATGTGCGGAGGGCTTGCCGGTTTCCGGCGAACTCGTCGCCGCGGAAGGTTGAGCCGAGGTAGGCATCGCGGACGGTCGCGTTGTTGACGAGGTCGTGCGGCGTGCCTTCTGCGATGACCCGGCCCTCGTGGATGATGTAGCTGCGGTCAGTGACTTCCAGCGTTTGTCGGACGTTGTGGTCTGTGATCAGGAAGGACAGACCGAGTTCCTCTTTCAAGTGCAGCACTTCGCGCTGGAGGTCCTGCACTGCAATCGGGTCCACGCCGCTGAATGGTTCGTCGAGCAGGATGATCGCCGGCTTGGTGATGAGCGCCCTGGCGATTTCGAGCTTGCGACGCTCGCCGCCGGAGAGTGTCCGGGCTTCCTGCTTGGCATTGCGCAGCAGGCCGAACTGCTCCATCAGCTCTCGCGCTCGGCGCTTGCGTTCGATGGCGGAGAGGCCGCGGATCACTTCGAGGATGGCGAGCAAGTTCCTCTCGACGCTGAGGCGCACGAAGACGCTGTTCTCCTGGGAGAGGTAGCCCAGGCCCTTCTGCGCGCGGCGGTACATGGGTAGCTTGGTGATGTTCTCACCGTTGAACAGCACCGAGCCACGGTCAGGCTGTATGATCCCCATGGTCATGCGGAAGCTGGTCGTCTTGCCGGCTCCATTCCTCCCGAGCAGGCCGACGATTTCTCCTCGGTCCACATGGAAGCCGACCTTGTCGACCACGGCTCGGCCGCTGTAGAACTTGACGAGGTTCGTCGCTTCCAACAAAGGCCTGTTTTGCACCGTAGTCTCCCCAGTTTGCCGCCTTGGCCGACCCGGAAACTGTTGTGAACAACGTGTTTACTAATCCATGTCCTCGGTCGGGCGTCTCTCGGCCAAGTCGGCCGGTCGGCGAGTATAGCTCGCCCCGGCCCGTTGGGGGAATCCATCCGTACTCTTTTTTTGCGACACAGACATAACCTTTTTTGCAGCAGCGAGTTATGCAGTATTGCAGGCTCCTCCCATCCTCTTGGCCGGCTGGAGTATGGACACATTCGGCTTTACGATCCCCTGATGTCCGGTATGTCGCGACGCCTGCTGCCGCGGCCGGCTGTGGATTGTGGATAAGTCTGGCACGGATGCACCACACGTCCCAAGTCGTCGAACCCGCCAGAGACGTGTTCGGAACCTTCTCCCTTACCGAATGATGCGCATCTTGCCCACATTGGGAACCATTGCCGGCACGCTTGAGGATATCCGAAAACCACTGGGCCAATACACAAAGAAAGCGCGGCCAATCAGTTGGTCGCCCGGCACGGTGCCGAAACTGTATTTGTCGTCGCCGGTTCGCGCGGCGAGCTTCGGGCTGACCTCCCACCACAGGCGGGAGTCCTTGCTCGCGGGGCTGTTGTCTCCACAGCAGAAGTACTCCGGCGGATCTGCGCGAAGCAGGATGGGGTTGCCCTGGGTGCCCCAACCAGGATGCCCGGCACGCGGGCCGTTCCCGAGAACGTCAAGCTGCTGGTCGGAACGGTAATACACGTCCCGATAGACCGTGAGGTGCCGGATTTCAAGGGGCAGCCTGCTTGCCGCCAGCGCCGCGCTCGATTCGTCGTATGGGCTGTTTCTGTTGACGGGGTGACTCCGGAGCCGCTCAATGCTCGGACCATGTCGGCTGTGGGGTCCGTACTGGCTGTCGTCGGTAGCCAGGACTTCCTCTCCGTTGATGCGGAGCGCTACGCGGAAATCAACATTCTCGAATTCGATCGTCAGGGGTTCGCCGACCTGTAACGGGCCGATGCCGCGTGCTTCACCGAGTGGGATTCTTGCGCCTTTGGGACCTGCCGTATCGAGCGTGACGGTGCCATCCGCGGCGATCTTCGCCTCGAAAGCGTCCGGCCCCTTTCCCAGCCAGACGGCGAGATGGCCCTCGACGCCGCGAGGTATGAGAACGAAACTCAGGAGAAGGTCGCCGACGCCATGAAGACTGTGAATAGGATGGCCTCGGGAGAAGGACCGGCCATCAACCAGGCCGACGTTATTGTAACCGTAGTCATCCTTGACCGGCTGGCCGCTCAACTCAAGGCGATATTCGGCATCGTCAGGTGGAATGAACCGGACGAGGGGCGTTTCCGGATCCCACGCCTGCTCAGCTCCAGGACTGGCCGGACGCCAACGCGGGAGCATCTCCCGAAGCAGGCGCTCATTGCCTGGGTTGACGAGGCTGCGGTCGGGCTGGAAGTCGTGGTCGTAGTGAATCATCCACAGCGACTCCTGCGCGACTCGAGTCTTGCGCTGAATCTTCAGCACCGTGGTCAGCCTTTTCTCCTGCGCCTGACTCAGCCGCTGCTTGAAGGGTTGGCCGGGCGGTGGTGGAACGCTGAGGGCATCCACGATGTCCTGATCCACATCGCTGGCGGAGGCCGCGTAAAGGTCGCCGCCGACGAGTTCGACGATCTCGCCCGGTCGACCGATGAGACGCTTGATGTAGTTCATCTCACCGTCCTGAGTGTTCTTGAAGACCACGACGTCCCATCGCTTGGGGCCCAGGAATTCGCCGCCGATGTCGTACGGCCACTTCAACACCAGGATACGATCTCCCGCATCTTCCAGGACGTGGGTGTCAGCGGTCGCATTGAGCCGTTGGTTTCCTTTGCCGCTCCAGCCGCAATTGGGGCAACGGACGACGAAGCCATTGGTTTGCAGCAAGGGGTTTCTGCTAGGGTCCTCGGAGATGCCGTAGGCAAATGAATAGGAGCACACAGCGCAACGGTGGGTGCCGTGTTTCCCGTAAAGTCCCGGCGCCATGGAGCCCGTGGGGATGATGAACGCTTCGACGACGAACGCCCTGAAGATGAAGGCGAGGACAAAGGCCATCACGATCGAGTCGATGGTCTCTCGGATGCCGTCCGGCCTGGGCTGGACCTGGCCTGAAGCGGCTTCTTCACGCGGAGATCCGCCTCGTCGGCTTGGTGCCTCGGGCTGCGGCTTCGGATTGGAATCTACCACCATCTCGAAAATAACCCTACCATGACCGCGCGGTATCGCCATAAAGCCGAGTCACAGGGCGGACGGTTGCGGCTCGGCGTGTCGTGGCCGATTGAACTCTTGGTGACGCGGACGATACAGACGCAACGGAGATCGGTCAACGGATGAGCACACCTTCAGCTCGATACCGGGCGGGGAAAAGTCGAAAAGCCGAAAAGCCAAAACGCCGAAAGGCACGGGTGTGCCACTGGCGGCTTGTCCGCCAGTGAATGCGGGCAGACGAGCTGCCCGTGGCACCCATCAGTCAACCAGTGGCAGAGCACGAGCTGAGCGAGTCGCAGATGTCCGAACGGAGCCGTATCCTGGTCGTCGTGAATCCGGTTTCCGGCCGTGGAAAACGCCGGGAGACCCTCGCCTCGCTCATCCGACGACTTCGCGAAGCAGGCTGCTCCGTGGTCGTCCTGGAAACGGCGAAGCCGGGCGATGCGCGGGCGGCTGCGGCGCAAAGCTGCCGAGATGGCTGCGACGTGCTGATCGTGGCCGGTGGCGATGGGACAATCAACGAGGCTGTGAGGGGGCTCGTCGACGAAAGTCCGCCGATACTCATCGTGCCCATGGGGACTGAGAACATCCTCGCCAAGTACCTCGGGTTGCCGACTGACTGTGCCGGGCTCCTCGAGGTGCTCCGAGAGGGGAGAAGCGTGCAACTGGACGTGGCGACACGCAATGGTGACCGGTTTCTCCTGGTTGCCGGCGTGGGGTTTGACGCGCAGGTGGTCCGTGAGGTTTCCCGGGTACGAAAGGGCCACATCTCGTACTTCTCCTACCTAGGGCCGCTGTGGCGGACCTTTTGGAGCTACCGTCATCCTCGGCTTCGCGTTGATTGTGACGGAGAGCCGATCTTTGACGGAGAAGGCCTCGTCTTGCTGGGGAACGTGCCTCGCTATGCGATGGGCCTCCGCGTGCTCAGCCGGGCCGTGCCGGACGATGGGCTGATCGATGCGTGTGTCTTTGAATGCCCTCGGAGGGTCTCCTTGCTCAGGCATGCGTTGAACGTCCTGCTGCGGCGACATCCGGGACGGCCAGGCGTTGTGTACCGACAGGCAAAGACGGTTCGTGTGGCCTCCGACGAGCAGGTCCCGGTCGAGGTGGACGGAGAGGTCGGCGGCTGGCTGCCGGCCGAGTTCACAATCACGGAGACCAGGGCCCGATTCCTGGTACCCGCAGAAACGCCAAGAAGCCGAAACGTCAAAACGCCGAAGCCAGGGGCGCCTGCAGCTAGTAACTCCCAATAGCCGACTGACGCTTCGGCTGCGGTTGATAGAGGATGTTGTGATGAGGATCGCTGTGGTGGTCGCTGTCGGCGTCTGTCTGTTGGGCTCGCTGGGGGCGGGGTTCGCCTCCGCGGCGCCTGCCTTCTCGCAGGAATCGGGAAGCGGGCTTCAGTTGGGCTCACCTGAAGACCCGGCGGAGGTCACGTCGCGTGCGTGTGAGGCTGAGAACACGACCAGTCGGCCGTGCGGGGGGCTTCCGGAAATCGCGTACGAGGATCTGGCGCTGTTGGTCCAGACGGCACGCAGGGCCTTTTGGGAGACGGCGACGGACGCGGTAGCAAGGCGGAAGCCCTACCGACCGCCCGCGTTGCGGGGCAAGAGCGGGATCATCCACCTGACCCTTCGGAGGCATGGCGCGGCCCTGGCGGAATCGGAGAGCGAGGTCGCCGGGCTGGTCGACGCCGCCATCGCGGCCGGCACACTGCTCGGGCAGGCGGTGCGTGAGAAGAAGATCGAGAGCCGCCAGGGGTGGGACGAGCTCGGGATCGAATTCGAGCTGCTCGGTCCGCCGGAGTACATCGAGGGAACATATACATCGGACAAGCGTTGGTCTGAATCCCTACTCCACGCCTTCGAGCCCGCAGCCGAGGGAATCGGCGTTGAGTTCCGGGGCCGGTGCGGCTGGACACGTCCCAGTGAGGTCGTGACGTTCAACTACTCGCCCGATCTGGCGATCCAGGCGGCGGAATCGGCGATTCAACTGAAGCACGCCGATAAGCTTATGCACAGTCATGAGATACGCTACTACAGATTCGGCGCATACCACCTCTGGCAGCCGGCTGCACGAAGCCTGCCGATCCGGCTGTTCCGCGGTTCCACCCTCGTGCCGCTTGAGTCCGCCGGGCCGGAAGTCCTGGACGCGGCCATCAAGCGGATGGGGGAGTATCTTCACTACCGGCAGAATCGGGACGGGTGGTTTTCGGAGGAGTTCCGGCCTAGCCGGGATCGGTACTCGGCCGGCAATTCGGCCGTAGTGCAGATGCACGCGGCTCTCGGGTTGGCGGCGTACGCGAGTTGGTCGGGTGACGCCCGGGTGGCGGCCGACGTGAAGAAGGGCACGGCCAAGAGCGCGTGCTTCCTCAAACCCCTCTCGGTGGTGACCAGCGTGTCCGAGTCCGGCGAGCCACAGGTGAAAGAGGCCGGTCTGGCCCTGATCTTCGAAGGACACGGAGACAGCCTGGAGATATCGAGTCAGTTTCTCTTGACATTACTCAGTATGCTTCCGGTCTGGAACGCCGAGGCCGACATCTGGCCGGAGTTGTCGAGCACGACGCAAGGTGCGACCAGCACTGCCCCCGCAGTGGTGGCAAGCCGGCCGGCCTCGCTTACAGTGCGGGACAGCCTGACCGGCTTGGCTGGGATGCTGGCCTCCTGTCAGACCGATGACGGTCGAATCATAATGCGGCTGGAGACACAGCGGCCGGGTGAACAGGCCGGGCAGGAAGATGTTCGCGCGGCGGGATGGGCGTTGCTGGCACTCGCACGGGCAGACGCGTGGTTTGCAGAACACCCCACCGCCGGCGAAGCGCCCAGGCCGGCAGGCCTCATTCTGCACCGGGCACTGGCCCAATACGGACCGCGGTGCGAAAGCTCAGTCGGCCCGGGGGCTGCGACAATGCTGGCGAGGGCGTTTGCCGCGTCCTATCAGACGACCCGTGAACCGGCGATGAGCGATCTTGTGTTCAGCATCCTCGACCGGTTGGCCCAGCTCCAGGTTGATGAGCACGTCTGCCCTTGGCCGGAGTTGTACGGCGCGATCAATGCGAGAGAGCGGGGCCTGATCGGCATCGACACCGCGCTCTACCTGACCGCGATGGCTGACGGGCTCATGCTCGCCGAGCGAATCGGCGACGCCGAACGGGCGGCGAGATACCGGAAGGTCGTTCGCAGCGCTGTCAGGTTTGTTCTGCAGTTGGAATTCCGCGAGCCGGCTTGCTTCTACATCCGGACGCCACGAGACGTGCTCGGCGGCGTTCGCAAAGCGCCATGGGATAATCGCGTCCGCGCGGACCACTGCGCCGCAGCGTTGATGAGCCTGATTCGCGCGAGGCAGGCAATCTACGGCGGGCCGAAGTCGGTGAGCCCTTAGCATCGTTCGACTAGAAGGTTAGGACTCGCGCATGAATAAGTTGCACCTTTCATATGGGTGGTACGGGCATCTTGCCCGTGCGGCTACGGGCGGGGCGCCCGTACCACCCTTCGGTATTCGTTCAGCTTGTTTATGCGCACGCCCTAACGCCAGCGCGTGCCTGATCCGAACTCCCACGGGCCCGAAGCGCAAGTGAGGGTCTTGATCCGAGCCCCAAGCGCCACTTCCTCACCGGCGCGACGCCGGCGCCACAGACAAACGCGAAATGCCATGATGATCGTGCAGTTGCGTGCAAGGGGCTCCGTCATTTGCGCTTTGGCTTCGCGTGGATGCAACGTGCCGCCGCGCAAGAAGCGCGGTCGCGCGGGCAAGAAAACGCCTCGGATGCCGCGGCTGTCTCAACTCTTTCTGCGCTCGGTCTGGACGGGGTTCGTTGTCAGGGTTGGCAAGGGCGGCAACGTCCGATATCGCGCAGGCGCGACGAGAAAATCCCCTGCGTCGTGTGCGCATTTATCGCCGATAACTCTGGCGGATTCGCTGAACATCGCCGCGCGCGGTGTGCTTGCGAACTTCGGTTGTCGCCCCAAAGGATGCGATCGGATGGTGGACGTAGTGGTCCGCCGCTAAACCGCACGGTGAACTCGGCCGAGCAGGACGCGCGGCCGGCGGATTGGCGAGACTTGCAGGGCACACTCTTGACGCGCCTTGCGGCCTTGCGATTCGCAAACGAGGCTCAGGATGAGCAAAGAGGTTGCTTCACAACCGCCCGAACCTTCACGGCCCTCTCTGGCCGGACGGTGGCAGATCCCCCTGCTTGGGGTCGGCGTGATCCTCTTCGGCGGCGGCTTGTACCGCATCGCCGCCGCTTACGAACCCGTTACATTTGAAGACGAGCTTCAACGAGTCTCATATCTCCACGAGGCTGGCGCGTTGTATCGTGCGAGGGCCTACTTGCTCGACTTGTTGAAGGATACTGAACGGCCGGCGGAGGAGCGAGGCGAGTTCCATCGCCAGTTGGCCCGCACGATCTTCAAGGCCGAATCGCCTCGGCGTGACCATTATCGTGAGAACATCGATTCGATTCTGGCCAACTTTCAGGCCGCGCTGCGGCTCGGGGCGAGATTGGCCGCGCAGGACTGGATTCTCCTGGGCGACACGTATCAGTGGGCGACCGATGCCGACGCGGCGGTCAGTGCGTACCGGCAGGCGTTAGGACTTTGGCCAGACCGCCCGGACCGCATTCGCCGGAAGATCCTCGAAATCAGATTCCGCCAGTCGCCGATGCCGACGCAGGAGGTGGTGGCGGACCTGGATGCCGTGCTGGCGGGAGAATGGGCCCCGGACGGCGAACTGCGAGAATCCTCTCCGGATAACTATTGTTGGGCGGTGGAGCGCAAGGTCGAATGGCTGCTGGAGCAAGGCGAGGTCGCCGCGGCCAGGGAACACATCGATCGGGCCAAGGAGCGGCTCGCCGGCACTGAGGGGATGCTGGTGGTGCCTTACCTGGATGCCCGGTGTCTCCATGCCGAAGGAAAGCGCCTCGAAGCCGAAACGACGCTCCGCGGCCTCCGCAACGAGTGGACCACGCACGACGACTTGTGGGCCAAGGCAGGCTGGCTGTTGGGACGTATTCAACAGGAAGACGACCGGCCGCAGACGGCCCTGACCTTCTATGACGAGGTCATGCGCAGTTTCCAGACAGGTGGGTTGCACGACGCCTGTTCGTTGGGTCGGGCCGAATGTCTGGCGGCCCTGGGCAGGTTCGAAGCGTCGAAGGATGCCTTCAGTGTGCTGAAGGACCGGCTCCTGTCGGGAGCAAACCCCGCCGGCCTCGATCGCGATCTGGTCAGAGCCACCATCACTACCATCGGTGAATCGCTTCTCCAGAAAGGGCAGCTTCAGATTGGTATTGACTACCTGCGTCTCGCGGTGGACCTCGTCGGGTCGGGCAATGGCGAACTCCGCTCGCAGTACATGGGCAGGATCGCGGATTCACTCAGTGGGCTGGCCCGACAACGCGTGGAAGAAGCGAACGTCGCCGCGTCCGATGGCACGACTGTGGAGGAAAGCCCCGGAGCGACGGCGGAGAATACCCTCGTGGAAGCAGCACAAGCCTATCTCGCCCTGGCCGACCTGGAGACCCTGGGCGGTGAGGAGAAGGCCAGATCACTTGAACTCGCGGCGGACAGTTTCGACGCGGCCGGGCAAACCGAGCGCGTCGTCGAGGTCCTGTCGCGTCTTGTCAAGGAGCACCCGAAGCACGGCGGGCGGGCCGAGGCACTGCATCGGTTGGGCCGCGCGAACCAGGCTTTGCGGCAGTATCCGGAGGCGGTCGCCGCTTACGAGAGGGTCATTGCGGGCTATCCGCGTTTGCCGGCCGCCTTGAAATCCGTCGTCCCGATGGCCGAGTGCCTCTTGACCATGGGTGGGGACGAGGCAGTCGTAGCGGCCGACGCCCCTGTCGGCCGAGGTCGCAGCCCGGTGGAGCGAGGCGTCGAGTTGCTCATCGGCATCGTGGACGACAGTGCTTCGGATTCGATTTTTACCCCCCAGGCCCCGGAGTTCAGGCAGGCGCTGTTCCTGCTCGCCGAATACTACAGCCGGGCCAGCGCCGACGGCAATCTGGATTACTGCGAGCGGGCCATTGTTCGATTGGAGGATGCGATCGCGCACTACGCCGATGATCCCAGCCTCCCGCGATTGACATTTCTATTGGCGGAGACCTATCGGCAGAGTCATGCCCTCTTGCGGAAGGCAGCCGCCGAGTTGGCCGGCGACGTTGCGCGCGAGGAGGCCGAGCGGGAAGCAGTGCGTCGCCTCGAGCGAGCGTTGGAGATGTACGAGAGAGTCGTGACCGCGCTGTCGTCCGGTGACGCGGCCACCCTGACCGAGTTGGAGCGAACCTACCTGCGGGAGAGTCATCTGTATCGCGGGGATTGTCTCTTCGACCTTGGCCGGTTTCGGGAGGCGATTGCGGTCTATGAGGAGACGGCGTGGCGGTATGACAATCAGCCGGCCGCCGTGGCGGCATCGATCCAGATCGCGCACTGTCATCTCCGGCTTGGCGAGAGGGCGGAAGCGCGTGCCGCGTTCGAACGACTCCAGTGGCTGTTGCGCAAGATTCCCGCGGGCGCGTTCGACATGCAGCAGGGGATGTCATCCAAGGAATACTGGGAAGCCATGGTGACGCGCATGGCGGTGTCCGGCGTGTATTAGCGGCCCGGGGAGCATCGGCGTCTCGCCGGTGAAGAGGTAGCGTGTTTATGGCAGAGACTCAACCAACCCCGCCAATCCGAGCGCCGGGCCCAAACGACGGGCCTTCACAGCCGGGCGCCTCGCAGTTAGTGGAACTGCTCGAGCGTCAGCGATCGCTGTACCACCGCTTGCGCACCCTGGCGGAGCGTCAGAAGTCGCTCGTTGTGTGTGAGGACGTCCAGCCCTTGTTGAGACTGCTGGCCGATCGGCAGCGGTTGGTGGACGAGCTCATGGAGTTAAACAAGGAGATGTCCGAGTTTCGCCGGAACTGGAGCAGCATCTACGGTAGTCTCGACGGGGCATCGCGCAAGCGTGTTGCGCGCCTCCTCGAGGAAGCGAATTCAGCGTTGGGACTGATCCTGCGAAGTGACAGCCGGGACACGGCCACGCTCAGCGCGAAGCGGCAGGATGTCGCGACGCGCCTGGCGTCGATCGATTCCGGGAGTCGGGTCAGTGCCGCCTATGCCGCCGCCGGCGCGGGTATGCGAGCGGCGATGACGGATGCGAAGGGCTAAGCGGGCCAGCGAGGAAAACGAAGAGTGTGGGTGCCCCATCCCTTCAGGGGTGGGGGACAGACGGTTGTTCGATCATTAGCGGAAGCGACTTAGGGATGCAAGTTGCCGAACCACGAATTCCGTTGACTGCTCGCGAGCGCGAGTTGGGCGCGATCATCTCGGCGTACAACGACGTTACCGAACGCCTCAAGGTTTCGCACGAACGCCTGGGCGAGGAAGTAGCGCGATTACGCGAGGAGTTGCGGATGAAGAACGCCGAGCTTCGCAGGGCGGAACGCCTGGCGGCACTCGGCGAGATGGCGGCCGGACTCGCGCACGAGATTCGCAATCCGCTCGGTGGAATCGCCCTGTACGCGTCGATGTTGGAGGGACAGTTGGCGGAGCACCCCGTTTCGAGAAAGGCGGCAGCGAGCATCTCCAAGGGCGTTCGCTCGTTGGATCGGCTGGTCTGCGAGATCCTCGACTTCGCGCAGGAACGGCGGCTGGAATGTCAGAAGTGTACGCTGGGGGACATCCTATCTGCGCTGGAAGAGAGCGTGCGGCCGTGGTGCGACGAGTATTCCGCGGAGGCCGTGCTGGCGCCGGATGCGCGTAATCTCGGAATCTGGTGTGATCCTCCACGACTCAGACAGGTGTTGCTCAACCTGGTGCTCAACGGGTTGCAGGCGGCGGGCGAAGGTGGGCGAGTGCGGCTTTCGGCAACGAAGCGGCCGGGCGACGGCGGGATCGAGATCGAGGTGTGCGACAACGGCCCCGGTATCCCGCCGGATTCGATGGACCGGATATTCAATCCGTTTTTCACGACGCGGAACACGGGCACGGGCCTCGGCCTGGCCATCGCCCACCGCATCATCGAGGCGCATGAAGGAACGATACACGCGATGAACCGGGAAGAAGGCGGCGCGAGATTCGTCGTTCAGTTGCCGCCTCCACCGGGCTAAAGGACGGAGTGGTTTTCGAAAACGACTGAACAGTATTGCGGTGTTGCACGGTGGACCTCGTCCGGCGCACGGATGCGACGCGAACAGCGGCGAACTCCGAAGAACACCGCCCTGTACGGAGCTGATACATGGCGCGAGTGTGCATTATCGACGACAAGGACGTGATGCGGGATTCGATGGTGGATATCCTGGGTGCGCAGGGGCACCAGGTCGCTGCGTACGCCGATCCGCGGCACGCGCTGCGCGAAGTATCTCCGGCGAGCTTCGACGTGATCGTCAGCGATCTGAAGATGCCCGACATGGACGGGCTCGAGCTGCTTCGTTCCCTGCGGTCGTCGGGCGTGGAGACCCCCTTCGTCTTGATGACCGCCTATGCCAGTGTGCCGACGGCCGTCGAGGCGATGAAGCTGGGGGCATTCGACTACATCCAGAAGCCCTTTGAGGCCGATGCGATCGCCCTGGTCGTCGGGCGTGCCGCGTCGATGGCACAGCTGCGCGGCGAAAACGAAGTCTTGCGCGCGACTCTCGATGACCTGCAGGTGGACTCCCGGCTTGTCGGAGGAAGTCGGGCGATGCAGCAAGTGCGGGCGCAGATCGAGCGCGTGGCCAAGAGTCAGGCCACGGTTCTCATACAGGGCGAAAGCGGGACCGGCAAGGAGCTGGCGTCCAGGGCGATTCACGCGGCGTCGCCCCGCGCAAGCGGCCCGATCATGTGTTTGAATT
Source organism: Planctomycetota bacterium (assembly GCA_043813895.1). Classification (GTDB taxonomy): domain Bacteria; phylum Planctomycetota; class Phycisphaerae; order UBA1845; family UTPLA1; genus CAZTAR01. The sequence goes on along the minus strand of JBDRKQ010000204.1, from coordinate 26,224 downwards.
GCGCGGCCTTATCGGCGTCGCTATTGGAGAGCGAGCTTTTTGGTCATGAGCGCGGCGCGTTCACCGGCGCGGACAAGCTTCGCAAGGGTCGCTTCGAGCTTGCGGCCGGCGGAACGTTGCTGCTTGACGAGATCAGCGAAGTGCCGCTCCCCATCCAGGCCAAGCTGCTTCGCGTTCTTCAGGAGCACGAGTTCGAGCGCGTCGGCAGCAGTATCACGCAGAGTGCCGATGTCCGAGTGATCGTCACGACAAACCGGGATCTGGCGGACTGGGTTGCCCGCCGGCGTTTTCGGGAGGACCTGTTTTTCCGCGTGAGTGTCTTACCGTTGACACTGCCGCCGCTACGAGACCGGCGCGAGGATATCCCGGAACTGGTTGAGCACTTCATCGGCGGCATCGCTCGGCGGGAGGGACGCAGGCCAAAACCGGTCTCGACGCGGGCGCTGCACGTGATGGAAAGCTACCACTGGCCCGGCAACATCCGCGAGTTGCAGAACGTTTGCGAGCGCGCGCTAGTGCTCAGCGCGGGCGAGGAGATCGACGCCGCCCTGATCGAGCCGTGGCTGTCGACCGAGATGAAACTCGAGTGCGGGAACCGGCCGCTGCGGCCGGGCCATATGGTCGAGGACATGGAGCGAGGCCTCATCGAGCAGACGCTGGTGCGATTCAACGGCCATCGGGAGAAAACGGCGAAGGCGCTCGGCATCGGCGTGCGGACGCTCGGCATGAAGCTGAAGCGCTGGCGCGAGGAGGCGGCGCTGGCGGTCCAGCAGAATCAGCGCCGGGCGAGTTGACCGCCGCAATGCGAAGTAGCGCAAGGATTGCGCGGGTCGGCAAAGTTTGCCGATGCCCGTGAGGAGGTTCAGATAACAAGGGAGTTCCCAGCATCGGAAGGCGGCCGCGATTTCTGGCATGAGGCTTGCCTCTTGTGGGTGGTGAAGCGGGGTTGCGCCCGGAGTCTTGGAGCAGGCGTGCGATGTTTCTGACGGAGATAACCGGCGGCGGGGCGTTTCCCATGTTGGAGAAGACGCTGGCCTTCACCGAGGCGAGAAACCACATGCTCGCCGACAACATCGCGAACATCCTGACGCCGGGCTACCGCACGAAGCAACTGGATGTCTCTTCGTTTCAGTCCGCCCTGCGAGAGGCGGCCGAGAGCCGGGCGGAGCGAGACGGCGAGTTTCAAATGCGGGCGACGGACGAGTTCTCAGTAGATCAGACCACGGGACGTCTCCGCGTAAAACCGAGTGAGCGGCCTGTCGAGAACCTGCTGTTTCAGGACGGTACGAATGCGAGGATCGAGCGACAGATGGCGATGCTCGCCGAGAACACGATGATGAATCAAGCGGCGGCGGAGTTGCTCCAGGGACGTTTTGAGGGACTGTCAAAGGCGATTCGCGGTCGCGTCCGGTAGCGAGGTTGTCTCGGTTTTCCGTGTTGAGGTGATTCGGTATGTTCGGCGCTTTGGACATTAGCACTTCCGGCCTGGTGGCTCAGCGAACCTGGATCGACACGATCGCCGGGAACATCGCCAACGCGCACGCCACGCGACGTAGCGACGGGCAGCCGGGCCCATACCTGCGTCGTGTCGCGCTGCTTGCGGAAGGAGACGGCAACGGCGGGGCGGGCGTCCACGTGGAGAAGGTCGTCGAGGACATGCTGGGCAAGCCGCGGAAGGTCATGGACCCGGGACATCCCGACGCGGATGCTGACGGAATCGTGCTGTTTCCCAACGTGGACATGTCCACGGAGATGATCAACGCGATGGTCGCCGTGAGGGCTTACGAGGCGAACCTCACAGCCGTTGACGCGACGAAATCGATCATCGCCAGCACGCTTCGGATTCTGGGGTAACAGGGCTGTACGTCGGGCGGCAGACAAGGCCGCGCGGCAGGATGACGAAGGAGTCTGACAATGGCTGATCCGACAATCGGCGCCGGCGGCATCTCGCCCCTTCGACCGATTCAGTCCCCCATGTCGCTGGAGCCGGTCGCGCCGACCGGGCCTGTGGACGCGCCGACCAAGGACTTCAAGGCGTATCTCATGGAGAGCCTGGAGCAGGTCAATCGCCTGCAAACCGAGGCTGACGCCGGTGTGCAGAAGCTGCTGACCGGCGAGACGGACAACATGGCCGAGGTGTTTACGGCGACCCGGAAGGCCGGCGTCGCCTTCGATCTGTTGATGGAGATTCGCAACAAGCTGACCGAGGCCTATCAGGAGTTGCAGCAGATGCGCGTCTAGGCGGATGCCGGATCGTAACGGATTGCGATGGAATTTCTGAACGCACAAGCCAAGTACATCGGCGAACAACTGCGGGGCATGTCCGCCTCTCAGAAGGCGGCCGTCCTGTTGCTGCTCGTCATTCTGTGTGGCGCGACGTGGATGATGATCCGGTGGAGCAGCGAGGGCGTCTGGACCGAGTTGCTGCCCCAGGACTTGTCGCCGCAGGAGATGCAGCAGGTCGAGGCACAACTGGTTCTCGTCGGCCTGCAGACCAAGGTCGAGGGAAATCGAATCCTCATTCGCGGCGACGAGAACGAACGGCGCCGCGCCCACGCGGTCCTGTTGCAGAACAACGCGATGCCGCGAGACACGAGCCTGGGTTACGAATCGCTCGTTCAGGACGAGAATGTGTTTGAGAGCGATCAGAAGACGCAGTGGAAACAGCTTCGAGGCCTGGAGACCGAACTATCGAGAGTCCTAAGCCGCTTCCAGGGCATCCAGGATGCGACCGTCTTGATCGAGGTCCCTAAGCAGCGAGGCTTCATCAGTAGGGGCGGCGCATCGTCGCGGGCCAGCGTGCATGTCACGCTTGCCGGCGGTCAAACACTCGGCAAGCAGCGTGTCGGGGCCATCGCCAACTTCGTCGCGGGGGCGGTCCGCGGCATGACGCCGCAGAACGTCAAGATTACTGACGGAACGCGGTTCTACCGTCCGCCGGACTCCGATGAGGCAATGCCGACGGAACATCTGGAGATGCAACGCAAGCACGAAGAGCACTACGCACAGAAGATTCATCACCAGTTGCTGTACATCCCCGGTGTTCTGGTAGACGTCCACGCCACGCTGCGATCCGAAGATCAGCAAATCCAGGAGAAAACGCTCGGTAAACCGGTCGTCAGTAAGGAAACCTCTGAGACCGAGGAAATGAACAACAGCGCGGTCGCCACGGGACCGGGCGTGAGGCCCAACGTCGGCCGGGGGACGACCGAGGGCGCCGGTGGACAGTCGAGTACCCGTGAGAAATCCGAGACGACGATGGAGGGCGATCGCGACGTCAAGAGCACGGTGACTGATAAGCGGAAAGGATATCTCGAGCATTTGGCGGCATCCGTCAGTGTTCCACGGAGTTATCTTGCTCGGATTCTTCAAGAGCAGGGCTCGGAGGATTCCTCGGTCGCCGCGGTCGAGAAGGTTGCCGCCATCGAGTTGCCAAGGATTCGCGAGATCATCAAGCCATTGATCAACGCCACTGAAGACGAGCAGGTCGTCGTGCGTTGGTATCCCGATCTTGCCGAGGAGATGCAGCCCGCCACGGAATTGGCCGGCGGGCTCAACTTCATCGCCATGACGAAGAACTACGGTCCGCAAATCGGCTTGGGACTCTTGGCGCTGTTCAGCCTGTTCATGGTGTTCCGCGTTGCGAAGAAGGCGCAGGCCGCCATCGCCGTGTCGAGCCCGGCCGCGGCGGCGTTCGGAGGTCGCGCGGGGCGTGCCGGTGGCATCGGCGGCGGGCTGGGCGGACTGTCGTCCATGGGCGTTGGCGAAGAGGTATCGCTCGAATCTCTCGGCGGTGGACCGGTCACCGTGGGCGAAGCGCAAGGCATGGAAGGGCTCCTGGTCGGGCACGAGGTCGACGAAAACATGGTCCGCACGCAACAGATCGCCAAGCAGATCAGCCAGATGGTCGAGGAGGACCCCGCAGGCTCGGCGGCGATTCTGGAGAATTGGATCGAGTCTGCGGGCTAGGCGGAATGGACAGAAGCCTGAACGGTGTGGGTACCACTGGCGGCTTGTCCGCCAGTGTCCCCTCGGGTGATCGACGGACGGACAGCTTGCCTGCCCGTGCCATACTGGCGGGCGAGCCGCCAGCGGCACCCACAATTTGAGCGACGACAACGCTCTAGGAAGTAGACGCGGCAATGGTGGCAGCCAAACAGAAACAAGCCAGTGTCGAGGAGCACATATCGGGTCCCCGAAAGGCCGCGATACTTCTCGTCAGCCTGGACAAGGGCTCGGCCGCGCAGGTGCTCAAGTCGCTCGACGAGGAGCGAGTCGAGTCCGTGAGTCGCGAGATTGCGAACCTCGGCGTTGTGACGGAACAGCAGCGCCAAGCGGTCATCGAAGAGTTCCACGCGCTCGCTTTGGCAAGGACATACTCTGAAGCGGGGGGTCTGTCGTACGCGCGGGCTCTGCTTTCTCAGTCTCTTCCCAAGGATGAGGCCGAGCGGATCATGAAGCAGATCGAGCATCAGTTCTACTCCAAGCCGTTCACGTTCCTTCAGAAGGCCGAGACCGAGAACCTCCTTGCGTTCATTCAGGATGAGCATCCGCAGACGATCGCGCTGATCCTGTCACACCTGGCCGCGAATCAGGCGAGTGAGATTCTCGTCGGCCTGCCGGATGAGAAGCGAGTCGAGGTCATTCGCCGAATTTCGCAGATGGAGCAGACCAGCCCCGAAGTCATTAAAGAGGTCGAGCGCGGGCTGGAGCATCGGCTCAGCGGTCTGATGGCCGACGGCTTACAGCGTGTCGGCGGCGTCGAATCCGTCGCCGAGATCTTGAACCTGACGGATCGTACGACAGAGAAAGGCATCCTCGAATCGCTCGGCGAGGACGACCCGGAGTTGGTCGAGCAGATTCGGCGTCTGATGTTCGTCTTCGAGGACGTCCTCCTCGTCAACGACAAGGGCATCCAGACGGTCCTGAAGGAGGTCGAGACGAGCGACTTGGTGCTTGCGCTCCGCACCGCGACGGACGAGTTGAAGGAGAAGATATTCTCCAACATGTCCGACCGTGCCGTGGAGATGATTAAAGAGGAAATGGAGTACATGGGGCCCGTCCGGCTCAGCGACGTCGAGATGGCCCAGCAGAAGATCGTGGACATCGTCCGGCGGTTGGAGGATTCGGGTGAGATCATCATCGGCGGTCGCGGTGGAGAGAAGGAACTGATCATATGAGCAGTGCCGTGATCAAGGCCGGCGATGCGAAATTACTGTCACGGGGAATGTATAGCCTCGACCTGCGCGACATCTCGCGGCAGGCCGACGAGATGCTCGCCTCCGCGCGGGCACAGGCGCAAGAGCTACTCGAACAAGCACGGACGCAGACCGAGGTCGAGCGTCAGGCGGTCCGGCGACAGGCTCGAAAAGAGGGGTTTGAAGAGGGCGTGGCCGAGGGACGCCGCGCCGGCCATGCGGAGGCGCTCTCGCAGGCGCGAGAGCAGTTTGCCGCGGATCAGGCGTCGTTGATCAACACCATGGCATCGTTCGTGGACGAATTCGGCGTGAGGCGGGAACAGCTGTACCTCGCGGCCCGTCGCGACGTGGTCGTTCTGGCAATCGTGATTGCCAGGCGCATTGTCGAGAGGCTGCCGGAGATTGAGGGCGCCGCCGCCGATTCGGCCGCTGCGGCCTGTGAAGCCGCACTCGAGATGGTGCGCGGCGCGACCGAGGTGGTCGTGCGGGCACATCCGGATGAGTGGGCCGCGGTCGAGAATCTGACTTCCGACTTGCAGCGGAAGATGAAGGCATCAGGGCACTTTCAGATTGTGGAAGATGCCTCCGTCGGACGCGGGGGTGTGGTCGTCGAGAGCGCAGACAGCACGGTTGACGCCTCCGTCTCCTCGCGTGTTGAGAGAATCGCCGACGAGTTGGTCCAGCAGTGGCGGAGACGCCTGCGGGAGTTGGCGATCGAGTTATGACGATACTGGCCGAACAGATCGAGACCGCGAGACTGGCGCCGACGCTCGGCGTCAGCGGCCGGGTCCTGGCGGTCACGGGTATGACCGTGCAGGTGGCGGGGCTTCCCGTTCCCGTCGGCTCGATGTGCGAGATCGTCGTGGGATCCCATCGTGTCGTGCCTGCCGAGGTGATCGGCTTCCGACAGGACATCACGCTGCTGATGCCGCTCGTGGACGCGCACGGCGTGACGAAAGGCCATCGTGTCCGATTCGTGACCGACTCGCAGAAGATTGCGGTCGGACGGGCCTTGCTCGGACGCGTGCTCGACGGCCTCGGCCGTCCTTGTGACGGCGGTCCGGCGATCGTCGCCGATACCTACTACCCGCTGCACCGAAGCGCTCCGAAAGCGGCTGAGCGCCGCCCGATCGATACGCCGATGTCCGTCGGCATTCGTTCGATCAACGCGCTACTGACGGCCGGTTGCGGCCAGCGGCTCGGCATATTCGCCGGCACCGGCGTCGGCAAGAGCGTTCTCTTGGGGATGATGGCGCGCTATACGACCGCGGACGTTTCCGTGGTTGCGCTGGTGGGTGAACGCGGCCGCGAGGTCGGGGACTTCCTTTTGAAAGATCTGGGCGAGCACGGCCTCAAGCGATCCGTCGTCGTCGTCAGCACGTCGGATCAGTCGCCGCCCCTGCGGATTCGCGCGTGCAACATCGCCGCGGCCGTGGCGGAGTATTTCCGCGACCAAGGGGCGAACGTGTTGCTCCTCATGGACTCCGTCACACGCATGGCGATGGCGGGCCGTCAGGTCGGTCTCGCCGCCGGTGAACCTCCCGCGACGAAGGGCTACCCGCCGAGTGTCTTTGCCATGTTGCCGAGGTTCCTCGAGCGTAGCGGCAAGACGGAGTCGGGCTCCATTACGGGTTTGTATACGGTGCTGGTCGAAGGCGACGACATCAACGAGCCGGTGGCGGATGCCGTCCGCGGCGCCCTGGACGGACACATTTGGCTCTCTCGTCGCATGGCCAACCGCGGCGTCTATCCCGCCGTCAGTGTTCTCGACAGCATCAGCCGCGTTATGCCTGATATCGTGGCTCCCGAGCAGTTGGATGCCGCGGCCCGCGTCAAGCGACTGCTGTCGGTCTGGAACGAGATCGAGGATCTCGTGAACATCGGCGCGTACGCCCCGGGCACCAATCCGGAGTTCGATTTGGCAATCCAGATGCGCCCCGCGATTGAGGCTTTCATGCGGCAGGCGATCGATGAAGGTGTGGACTTCGAGTCTTCGAATGCCGCTGTTATGGCACTGTGCTCCCGAATAGACGAGGCAGAGGCAAGGATTCAACAGACCGGTAAACAGCAGGCGGCTGGCGCCGGCCGTCGACCGGCAGGGGGTAGGTGATGGCAAGAGGTTACGTGTTTCGGCTGGAAACGCTCCTGCGGCTTCGCTGTCAGCGAGAGGACGAGCAGAAGCGCATCGTCGCCTCGCGCCTGCGGAAGATCCGGACAATCGAAGAGCAGAAGCACGTACTGGAGCTGCGTATCACCGACCAGACCGGTGTCATGCGAACGCTTTTGTGCGATCCTGCGATGCAGGTGGACGAGTTGAAAGCCGGTCGCCACTGGATGGTCCGTCTGCGGCGCGGTGTGCTGGAGGCGGATGCCGCGATTGCCGCCCACAAGGCGATGCTGGCTCAGGAGCGTGCCGAGCTTGCCGAGGCCCGAAAGAGCAGCAAGGTGCTGGATCAGCTCAAGCAGAGACAGCGGGAGGCCTATCTCGCGGAGCTTGCCAGGGCCGAGCAATCTGAAGTCGATGACCTGAACGTGACGCGACACGCCCGCGCTCTGCTTTGTGAGGATTCTGGAGAGTCGTGAAACACATCTGGGCCATAGCGTCGGTTGTCGCGGTCGTGAACCTGGCCGCCCTCGTGGGCCTGTTGGTCTTCGCCTGGAGCCAGGGTTGCCTGACCCGGGAGCGCGTGCAGGAAGCAATGGCGGTCTTGAAGGGAGAGACGGAGAACTCGGACGCTGCTGAGGCCGAGGCGGCGGGTGATGAGAGACCGGGGCCTTCCGGCGAGCGAATTCATCGCAACGAGCAACTGGAGGAACAGTACCGGATCGAGTTGGTCCGCCGCGAAAGGGAAATCCAGAACGCCTGGGGCCTGCTGGAGTCACAGCAACTTGCGCTGCTCCAGGAGCGTGAAGCACTCAAGGAAGCCAAACAGCGGTTTGAACAGGAGCTTCAACTTCGTGCCGAGGAGGAGGACAACAGCGGCCTGCAACGGGAATTGCAGATTATTTCCGGCCTCAAAGCGGGCGAGGCCAAAGACTTGTTGAAGCAGAAGGGCGACGCCGACGTCGTCCGCATCCTGATGGCCCTGGACGAGCGCAAGGCCGCGAAGGTCGTTCAGGCCTGCTCGAAGAGTGGTGAAGAGCGTCTGTGGATCGGGCGCATCTTGGGAAAACTCGGTGAACGCGATGCAAGACAGGCGGAGGTCCTGGATGCAGGCATTTAGCACATATGGAAAGCCTTATCCATGGGGCCTCAGCTATTCCCCACTGATACGATCGGGCGGCTAACGGCGGATCTGCCGGCTCGAATCGTCCGCCGGCCCGACAATCCTGAGAGCACATTCGAGAAGCTCCTGGATGAAGCGCGCTCCGGTCGTGCGCCGCTCGACGAACCGGCCGAACAACCTGCCAAACTGCCGGCCGAAACGGACGATATCGAAAACGAAGACGACTCCGGCCGCATCGAGGACGCCGACGAAACGCGTCCGGCCGAAGAGCAGGGCCAACCCTCCGACCCCTCCACTGTCACGAAGCCGCTCGTATTATCATCCGGAACGGATGTGATCGGCGCCGGTCGGGCTGAGGCGGTTGCGACAAACGCGTCCCCATCGACGGACACTACTGGGACAGTCTCCTCTCCGGCAACCGTTCCCGAGACGGGGGAATCCAAAGTTCGACAACAAGCGGCCGCGACTGTTCCCACGGACGCCGCGAAGGCGACACACACCGCGTCACTTCAGGCGGCTTCCGATGCAGACGGGCGGGTGTCGCCGGAATCGCTGACGGGAGCGCCTGCAAAGCCGGGCTCCTCGGCGACTCCATCTTCGGCGATGGAGGCGGTTCCCGTCACTGAGGAGCGGCAGCCACAACTGCCTGGCCAAGCAGCGGGCGAACAGGCTTCCTCCGGCAGGCACAACCGAAATCCGCAGCACGGTCCTGAAACAAACACGGCGCATCCGGATCGTCCCGTTGGAACTGCGAACCCGGCCGTGAAGACGGAACGAGGAGGCGATGAACCCTCGCCGCTTCTTCAGCAGGAGACGATCCAACAGCGCAAGGTCCGGATGTCGATCGAACAGCGTCAACAGGGCGGCACGCGCGAACAAAACCCTGGTTCGCCGCAACACCAGCCGGTTGAGGTTCAATCCCAGAGCGGTCGGGCGGTTTATGCCCGCTTGCAGACTCTCTCGTCGTCGGATGCCGCACAGAAGTCGCCAACATCCCTATCGATTCGCAGTGCAACCGGCGACGACGCGGCGGCGGCGATCTCACGGTTCATGTTGTCGGGATTCGATGGGTCCGGCCAGTCGGATGGAGCATCCGCCCCCGCGGCGCGGTCGGCGAGTGCGACCCAGGCGGGCTTAAGCCTGCCCGGGACAGCAACGGCCTCCGGCGTCTTGACGACCGGTGCCGGTGAAGCCCTCGCCGCCGGCGTTGACGGGATCGACGACCTGTCCGGGGCCGCGCGCGTGTTGAGGGCTTCGCAGGGGGGCGGGCAGTTCCACGTGACCATGCAACTCGATCCGCCCGAGATGGGACAGTTGAAGGTGCAGATTCGCATGCACCAGCAGGCTATGACGTTGCAGGTAGAGGCCCAATCGCAGGCAGTTGCGAAGCTGATCGAGTCTCGCATGAGCGAGCTGCGCGAAACGTTGGCCTCGCACGGCATCCGCATGGATCGCACGGAAGTTGTTGTCAAGCCGCCCGCCTCGGGAGAGGCGAACACGAGCGGCCGCGACAACGCCTCGTCCGGCAGCACCAATCAGGAACAGGGCGACGTGGGACAGCCGGGCGAGCGGGATGACGGCGCCGGCGGGTCTCCCGATGCGCGGGACGATTCCGACGCCGCAGCGCGCCTGGAGACCGCGGAAGGCATACAGGCATCCTCGATGGAAGAGGGAGCCGCATTCGATGGAACTGCGACAACGGAGTTGTCGCTTGATCTTGTTGCGTGAGTCGCGCCGCGGAGCGGATGCGACGATCGCTGAGACACGAAGGTGCAGACGATGGAGACGTCAGCGATAGGAGCCAACGGCCCGGCCTTTTCCTCCGCGGAGAAGGCGACCACGCGCGGATTCAATGACTTGAGCAGCGAGGATTTCTTCCAGCTGTTGATTGCCGAGCTGCAGTCGCAGGACCCCATGAACCCGACGGACAATCAGCAGTTGCTCCAACAGCTTTCCAGCATGAGGCAGATGGAGGACTCGGCCGCACTGAACAAGACCCTGGAACTGCTCGCCGGCGAACAGCGGTTCGGCGCCGTGGCCGCCCTCATCGGACACTACGTCGCGGGCACGGTCACGAACGATGCCGGCGAAAGCTACGAACTCCAGGGCCTCGTTATCGGTGTTCGGTTCGAGAGGGACGGGGAGGCCGTTCTGGAGCTGCACGACGGTCGTTCCTTGCCAGCTTCGAGTGTCGAGCAGGTGACGCTCGTGGAGAACCTACCGCCGGACATCCTGGAGCAACTGCAGGAGGAACTCGGCCTCAATGAGGAGGGCGAGGGCGACGCCGGCGATCCGGCCGCGGCCGCCCGCGCGATCAAGAACGCGGCGCGAACGTGCAAGCCGACCGTCGGAGACCAGGTACGAACGCTGGCCGAGCGGACCGATGCCGCCGCGAGCCTGCTGGACACGCTGCTGGCGCCGGGCATCAGCGTGGGAATCTGATTGCTCGGATTCCCTCAGCCGCGGCGCTTCGGTAGTTTTGGAATGCACACTGACAGGATTGACTTAGACACACACATCGCCAACGGAGAATAGTGGCCATGGGTTTGACATCTGCTCTTTACACGGGGTTGTCGGGCTTGAACAGCAGCCAGTTCAGCCTGGACGTCATTGGTGACAACATCGCGAATCTCAACACGACCGCCTTCAAGGGGTCGCGGAGCCTGTTCCAAACGCAGTTCTCGCGGACAATCTCAGCCGGAACGAAGCCCACGGGAAACCAGGGCGGCACGAACCCGATGCAAATCGGGTTGGGTTCCACAGTGGGCGCGATCCAGAGGACGTTTACGCCCGGTGCGATCGAAACAACCGGCGTGCCGAGCGACCTTGCCATCGAGGGCGACGGTTTCTTCGTCCTGCGGACACCCGAGAACGAACAGGTCTACAGCCGAGACGGCGCTTTCAGCCTGAGCGCCGATTCGCGTCTCATTTCCGCGGACGGGTATTTCGTGCAGGGTTATTCCGTCAACAAGGATTTCGAGTTGATCCCAGGCGCCTTGGGGGACGTCAATATTCCGTTGGGGACCCTGACCACGGCCCGGGCCACATCGTCCGTGCAGTTGGACGGCACGCTCGATTCGAGCGGGACGGTCGCGACGCAAGGTACGATTCTCCGCTCACAGATTCTCCACGATGCCGTCGGCGTTCCGATCGTGGGCGGCACCGCCCTGACCGTGGTGCGAGAGCCTGCCGGTGCGGCACTCTTCGTGAACGGCGACGTCATCACCGTGGACGGCGTCAAGCGGGGCGGCCGCAACGTGCCCAGCGAATCCTTCACCGTCGGGACCACGGGCACGACGGTCAACGACCTGCTAGCCTGGCTCGACGACGTCATCGGAATCGATACCACGGCAGGCGTTGCGGGTTCGCCCGGTGTCGCCGTCACGGTGGACGGCCGCTTCGAACTCCGTGGCAACGCCGGCACCGAAAACGGTCTTTCGATCCAACCCGGCACTCTTCTCAGCAGCGGCGCCACGCAAATTCCCTTTACCTTCTCGGAAGATCAGGCCGCCAACGGAGAGAGTGCGCACACTTCCTTCATTGCGTACGACTCACTCGGCACCCCGTTGTCCATCGACCTCACGATGGTGCTCGAGACGCGGACCACTGCGAGCAGCACGTGGAGATTCTATGCACAGGCCTCCGAGGACTCCGACGTCAAGTTCGACGTTGGAACCGGCACCGTCACGTTCGACGCCGACGGCCAGTTCGTCGAATCCCCCAACAACGGGATCGTCATCGACCGTGTCGGCTCCGGGGCCACGGATCCTCTCCCGGTCACGTTGGATATGCGACGCCTCAGCGGGCTGAACGTCGATGACTCCTCGCTCGTCATGAGCTTTCAGGACGGCTTCGCCACCGGCACGCTCATCGACTTCAACATCGGACAGGACGGCATCGTCACAGGCACCTTTACCAATGGCCTGAACCAGACGATCGGGCAAATCGCTCTGGGGACTTTCTCGAACCCCGCCGGACTGTTGGCACGGTCCAACAATGTCTATTTCATTGGGCCGAACAGCGGCGAAGCGCGGATCACCGCGCCGCTCGAACTCGGAGCCGGCAAGGTCAGCTCGGGCTCGCTCGAACTGAGCAACGTCGATTTGTCTCGGCAGTTTATCAGCCTGATCACCTCGTCGACCGCGTTTTCAGCGGCGAGCCGGGTGGTGTCGACCTCGGATCAGTTGCTCCAGGAACTGCTGCTATTGGCTCGGCGATAACCCGAAGGTTTGGGCGTCGGATCGTCCGTAACCGCGCCCGATGAGTGAGGGTGCAGAGTGCGTACTTGGCTGAGCACGCGCGCGAGGCGAGCCAGACTGCTGACGGTCGGCCTCGTGTTTCGAGTGAGAGGTCTGCCATGATTACCGTGACCCGTCTGAATGGCGAGCAGATTGTCCTCAATGCGGATCTCATCAAGATTATCGAGAAGACGCCGGATACGATGATCCACCTGCTGAATGGCGACCACCTCATGGTTCGGGAGTCTTCGGAGGAGGTCGTCAGTCGGGCAATCGAATACGCGCGCAGCGTGCGCGCGTTCGCAAGCTAGTCATTCGATCCAGCCGTCTTCGCGGGTGGGGAGCATCGGCTTGTGGCCTGTACGAATGCCGGATCGCGTGCTGCACCCGCGATTTCACGTGGATCGGGCCACTCGTGCATTCTGAGAGAGAGTGTGGCGTTCGACCCCGGTGTCGGACGCTCACACCAGCCCGAAGCGCAAGCGAGGGTGCAATCGTGACGCCCACCTTCCGCGGCCGACGGGGGCGTCGGCCGCTACAGAAACGCGCGAACTGTGGCTCGCCATCGGATGCGAACTTATCGGACGATACCCGCGAAGTCGGCAGGAATTGCGCTATCCGCGCAGACAATGACGAAACTCGGCCTCCGAAGGGCCCTCGCCGGGTGAAGTCGGCGCAAGAATCGACCGATAAACACTTATATCGCCGCGCAGCGACCGATGGGGCGTATTGGGTTCTCGCGTTATGGCCAAAGAGAAGGAAGAGAAAAAGAAGAAGGAAGAGGCTCAGGCCGCGCAGCCTGCTGAGGGCAAGGGGAAGAAGTCCATCGCCACCTTCGGCATCTTCGGCGGCGTGATGTTGGTCGAAGCCCTGGCGATCTTCTTCGCGATGAAGTTTCTGGGCTCGTCTCCCGACCCCACACTTGGCATGGAAGGCGTTGCCGCCACACAGCCGGCCGAGCCTTGGACGGAGAGTGATGAGCTCGAAGTCTGTCGCCTGCGCGTCCAAAACGCCGGCAGCGGCCACCGCACCACACTGTACAACGTGACGGTCGTGATTCGTGTCCACAAATCGAATGCCGAGAAGGCCCAGCACTTCCTCGAAAGCCGGAAGAACACGATCGAAGACGCCCTTGGGCGCATCGTGCGAGGCGCGGAGGAATCCCAACTGGCGGAGTACGGCCTCGAGACTCTGAAGCGACAGTTCAGGTTTGAGCTCAACGAACTCATCGGAGACGATACGACGATCGAGCAAGTGTTGATCCCCGAGTGCATGCCGTTGCACACGGGATTCTGATCGGGACGTTCCGGCCGATCGTCCCACACGCGTTAAACCGCGGACCGGCATGGATGCCGCAAGCTGCCATGGAAGGTAGAACCGTATGTCCGGCGTAGAACCAAACGAAGAGAACGGCTTGTCACAAGAGGACATCGACGCGGCGCTGGCAGCCGGCGCTGACGCCGATGGTGCGCAAGAAGGCGCCGCGGAAGACGGCGCTGTGGAGGACGGCGACGCAGCCGATACCTCTGCGTCTGGTGCTTCCTTTTCGGAAGAACAGCCCGTGGCGGATGGCGAGTCCCCCGGTGCCGAAGCCGTCGCGGATGAACAGGCGGAATCATCCCCGCCGGCCGCCGAATCGGGGGGATTGTCGCAGGCCGATATCGATGCGGCGTTGGCGGGTGCGGATCCGCCTGAATCGGCGGAGGCCGCTGAGTCCGCAATGCCGCAGGAAAGCCCCAAGTTGGATTCCGCCGGTCGTCCTTTCGACGAAGCCGCGGCCATGATGGAAGCGGCGATCGCGGAGGAGCGCGCGGCCGCCGAAGCCGCGGCTGCATCTTCCCCCGCACTACAGGCCGAGCCGCCCCCCATGCCGGCAGGCGCAGCTCCTCTCGACATGCCGGACTTCGGCGCCGGCGCTGAGGATGCCATTTCCCACAAGGGCATCGAACTGCTGAACAACGTGGACCTCGACGTCAAGATCGAATTGGGTCGGGCGGAGTTGCTCATCGAGGACGTGCTGAAGCTGGGTGAGGGTTCCGTCGTGGAACTCGACAAGCTCGCCGGCGATCCCGTGGACATGCTCGTAAACGATCGCCTGGTAGCGCGTGGCGAAGTAATCGTCCTGAACGACAACTTCTGTGTTCGGATCAGTGAGATCGTTGCGCCTCAGTCGGGTTGGGAAGCGGCATGATCGCAGCTCCGAGGTGGCACATGTCCACGCACGTTCGATCGCTCGACGTCTCCTGCCTGCTTCATGCGGTCATCTTGTGCGTGTGCTTTATGGCATCGTCCGCCGCGCAGGCGGATGACGATCATCTTGTGGCCAACGTCGTGAAGGGACCGGCGGCCAACGGTTCCGCGAACGGCGGGGCCGGGCTGGCAGTGTCGGATGACGCCGTCTCAGCATGGCTCGATGAGGCGGTTCCCGAACCGAAAGAGTCCGGGCGCCTCGTGCGTCGCCCGGCAGTCAGCGGAGACGCGACGCCTGGACTTCAGGCGCCCACTGCCGGAAACACCGGCCCGGGACGATTCGAACTGATGTGGCCGTTGCTGGCTGTCCTGGCCTTGATCGGCGGCGCGGTGTTCCTCTTCCGCAAGTTCGTGCCCCGCTCGAATCGCCTTGGCGGCGGCGGCGCGATCCACGTTTTGTCGAACCACTTCCTATCGAGCAAACAGAGCCTGTGCCTGGTTCGACTGGGACGCCGAGTCGTGCTCGTGGGTGTGACCCCCGAGAGAATCTCGGCTGTAATGGAAATCAGCGATCCGGTCGAAATGGCCGAGATCGTCGCCGCGGTGGAGCGTAAGAAGGAAGGCTCTTTCACCTCGGCACTTGCCCGGTTGGGCGCCCGCGATCCCGACAAGGAGTCGTCCCGCGAGCCGGCTGAGGATGATCCGTGGGTCCCTGCGGAGCGGCTGGCCAGAGCGGGCTCGGATGTTCGCAATCTGGTTGACCGGATCCGCGCATTGTCCGGTCCACACACGTCGGCGGAGCCGACGTAGCGATACCCATTCGCCTGGGGCGGGTGCGCGTCGCACGCAAGCGCAAAGGAGTTGCGCGATGTCGAAGGGGCAGCGCCGTCCGCGGCGCTTCCAGTTTTTTCTGATCTTGCTTGTCGCGCTCGCGGCAACCGGGATTCCGTCCGCCCGGCCCGCCCGCGCACAGACTGCGAACGCGCCGTCCCCGGCAATCGACAACCCGATTGGAATCCCCGATCTCAGCGGGATCGCGCCGCCGGCGACCGACAGCCGCGGGCTGAGCGCCTCGCTGAAGATCCTGATCCTCTTGACGGTCCTCTCTCTGGCACCGTCGATTCTGATCATGATGACGAGCTTCACGCGCATCCTCGTCGTCCTCGCCCTGATGCGACAGGCCATTGGCACGCAACAGTTGCCACCGGGACAGGTGCTTACCGCCCTTTCCCTGATCCTGACGATGCTCGTCATGGCTCCGACCTGGCAACAGATGAAGACGCAGGGGATCGACCCTTACATGGACGGCAAGCTCGGGCAGGCGGAGGCGTTTGAAAAGAGTGCGTTGCCGCTCCGCGATTTCATGTTTCGCCAGATCGAATCGGCCGGAAACGAAGAGACCGTATACACCATCGTCGAGTACTCGCGGCGCGAGGCGATCCCCGACGGCGAGGAACTGCGCCACGAGGACGTCAGTCTGACGGAACTCATCCCGGCCTTCGTGCTGAGTGAGCTGAAGACGGCGTTCGTGATGGGGTTCAAGATCTACCTGCCGTTCCTCGTCATAGACATGGTCATCGCGTCGATTCTCTTGAGCATGGGCATGATGATGTTGCCGCCGGTGCTCATCTCTCTGCCCTTTAAGCTGATGCTGTTCGTCCTCGCCGACGGATGGGGCCTCGTTGTCGGCTCGCTGCTGCGGAGCTTTGGCTGACGGCGGACATGTCACCGATCGAAGGTGACGATTCCACGTAGAGCGCCGGGGAGACCGGCTGCGGAACAGGAGACGTCGGTATGGATGCCGGAACAGCCATCGACTTGAGTCACAAGGCCCTGTTCCTGGCGCTGACGCTTGCGGGGCCGATCATGGCGATCGGCATGGCCGTCGGGTTGACGATCAGCGTCGTGCAGGCGGTCACGCAATTGCAGGAACAAACGCTGACGTTCGTTCCGAAGATCGTCGCGATGGGACTCGCCGCGGCGTTCTTCGTGCCCTGGCTGGCGTCGCGGATGGTCGAATACACGCAGCACCTCTGGGGCGACGGGTTGAGTATGCCCTAGAGCGGCGGCGCACTCGCGAAGCCCACGGACTGCAATCCGTAGGCTTAAGGGCTATTCCGTTAGCTGCTTGTGTTTCAACGATGAGCGCACACAAAGGACGACTGACTGTTGCCGCTGGAACTACTGCGATTCGAGATGCTGCTGCCGGCCTTTTGTCTGGTCGTGGCTCGTGTTTCCGGCATTATGCTCAGCGTGCCGATGCTCGCCAGCAACCAGATCCCGAGAGTCGTCAAGGTCTGGTTCGTGGTGACGCTGTCGCTGATAGTGTTTCCGCTGGTTGCGCAGACGTTGCCCAGGTCGTTGACGCTCGGCCAGGTCGCCGTGGGTATGCTCGGCGAATTGGTCGTCGGGGAAGTCCTCGGGCTGGGGGCCAGCGTTGTCTTTCTTGCCGTCCAGATTGCCGGCAAGGTCGTAAGCCACCAGTCGGCCCTCGCGGCGGGACAGGTCTTCAACCCGGTCATGGACATGGACATGACCGTGCTGGACCAAGTTTGGTACTTTGCCGCTCTGATGTTGTTCTTCGCGCTTCGGGGGCACCTGGCGGTTCTGGACGTCCTGCTGGGCAGCTTCCGGACCGTGCCGCCGCTGACGTTGTTTGTCGACACATCACTGGCGGAGTTTCTGGTCGCCATGCTGCGGAGCATCTTCGAGATGGCCGTGCGGCTGGCAGGGCCGGTGATTCTCGCCCTGCTGCTGACTTCACTGATCATGGGCTTTATTGCCAAGACCATGCCGCAACTGAACATCCTGTCGGTCGGCTTCAGCCTGAAGATCGCGACGGCCCTGGTGATGGTGGCGACGACGATCTCCTTTTCCGGCGACCTGATGACGGACGCCTTGTTCACCGGCCTCGATCAGGTCGGACTGTTGTTTGAGCTCTTGTCCGAGGTAGCGATTCATGCCGGGTGACGACGGCGACAAAACCGAGGCCCCCACGCCGAGACGAAAGACCGAGGCCAGAGAGCGCGGCCAGGTCGCCAAGAGCAGCGACTTCTCGTCCGCGATTCTGCTCGTCGTCGGCATGCTCAGCATGAGATGGTTCGCGCCGAACCTCATGGCAGGCCTGCTCGAGATCGTCAAGGGGCATCTCTTCATCGAGGGGCCCGCCGCGGCGTCCCGCGTGGATCTTCCCGTGCTGGTGGCTTCGGTCGGCCTGACCATGCTGACCGCCGCCGGGCCGATTCTCTTCTGCGTTCTAATTGCCGCGCTTGTCGCCAATCTTCTCCAGGTCGGCATGTTATTCACGACGCATCCGCTCATCCCCAAGCTCGACAAGCTCAACCCCATAAATGGCATCAAGCGCCTGTTCAGCACGCGCGTCCTGATGCAGTTCGCCATGAATCTCGTGAAGCTCGCCCTGGTGAGCCTGGTTTTCTACGTTGCGGTGAAGGACCGCCTGGATGACATCCTCCTGGCACTTGGCGTCTGCGGGTGGCACCAGGCCGTTGTCCTGGCGAGCGTGCTGTTCGACGTCGGCCTGCAGCTCGCCGTCGTCCTGCTGGTTCTCGCACTGTTCGACTTCGCCTGGCAAAAGTACAAGCACGAGAAGGACCTGCGAATGTCCAAACAGGAGGTCAAGGAGGAAATGCGTCGTATGGAGGGCGACCCGCTCATCAGGCAGCGCAGGCGGAAGATGCAATTCGCCGCCGCCATTCAGCGGATCAAGAGCGCGGTGCCCACGGCGGACGTCGTGGTCACGAACCCCACGCAGCTTGCCATTGCGATCAAGTATGACGCCAAAACGATGCATGCGCCAACGGTCGTGGCCAAGGGGCAAAACCTCCTCGCGCGGAAAATACGCGAAGTGGCGATCCAACACGGCGTACCCATCCTGGAACGCAAGGCGCTCGCACAATCGCTCTACAAGCTTGTCGAAGTCGGCCAGGAGGTGCCCGAGCGGTTCTACAAGGCGATCGCCGAGATTCTCGCATACGTGTACGAGTTGTCCGGAAAGGCGAAGAGACGGGCACGGGCACCCGCGGCGTAAGCCCCAGGGTGGCATGGGCCAACTCGCATAGGGTGCCACTGGCGGCTTGCCCGCCGGTGCCTGAACGAGTGATCGACACACTGGCGGACGAGCCGCCAGTAGGACAACGGTAGAAGCCGGCATTGCGACGGAACATGGCAAAGACGCAGACAACAATGGCCGCGGTAGTCTCATTTGTGCATGACAACCGCTCGCTCGTGTTTCCCGCACTGGCGATGTCGCTCGTGTTGGTAATCCTGATTCCGCTGCCGACGCAAATCCTCGACGTGATGCTGGTGGCGAACATCACGCTCAGCGCGGTGGTCCTGCTGACCGTCATGTACCTGAACGGCCCGCTCGATTTCTCCGCCTTTCCGTCGCTCCTCCTTTCGCTGACCCTGTTACGGCTCGTCCTGAATACGGCCACCACGCGCCTCATCCTCACGAACGCCGACCAGGGGCTCGTCGCGGCCGGCCACGTGATCGAGCAGTTCAGCTCGTTCGTCGCCGCCGGTTCGCTCGCGGTCGGCGTGATCATCTTCGTGATCATCACAGTCATCCAGTTCGTGGTTATCACCAAAGGCGCGACGCGCATCGCCGAGGTGGCCGCGCGTTTCACCCTCGACGCCATGCCCGGCAAGCAGATGGCGATCGACGCCGACCTCTCCGCCGGCCTGATCGACGAGTCGGAAGCCCGACGGCGGAGAGACAACATCACGCGCGAGGCCGATTTCTACGGCGCGATGGACGGTGCCAGCAAGTTCGTCCGGGGCGACGCCATCGCCGGCGTCGTCATCACGCTCGTCAACATCCTGGGCGGCATCTATGTCGGCATGGTCGAACAGAACATCGGCATCATGGAGTGCCTCTCACGCTTCACGCGACTGTCCATAGGTGACGGCCTCGTGGCACAGATTCCCGCCTTCCTCGTCTCGATCGCCGCCGGCATGATCGTGACGCGGTCCGCCGCCAAGACGAATATGGGCGAGGAACTCGTGGCTCAACTCACCTCTCGACCGATCGCCTTGCTTCTCGCCGCGGCGTTCTTGTTGGTCCTGACGTTGACACCCTTGCCTACCGCCCCCTTGCTGCTACTGGCCGGCAGCGTTGGCGGTCTCGGGTATCTGCTGGTCGGGCGAGCCCGAAAGGAGCAACAGACGGCACAGAAGACTGAAGCCACCAAGCCCAAGGAGCCCGAGCGAATCGAAAGCTGCCTGAATGTCGAAGCGCTGGAACTCGAAGTCGGCTACGGGCTGATCCGTCTGGTGGACAAGAAGCAGGGCGGTGATCTGCTCGACCGGATCACGAACATCCGACGGCAGATCGCGTTGGAGTTGGGCATCATCGTTCCGCCAATCCGAATCCGCGACAACGTCCAACTCCAGCCGAACCAGTACACCCTCAAGCTTCGCGGGGCCACGATCGCATCGGCCGATCTCATGCCGGGCCATCTGCTCGCAATCGACTCCGGCGCCGTGACCGAGGTGCTGCACGGCATCGAGACGAAAGAGCCCGCCTTCGGCTTGCCCGCTATCTGGGTGCCGGAGGACCAGCGTGCTACCGCCGAGCATCGCAACTACACCGTCGTCGAGCCGACCAGCGTGCTGGCGACGCACATCACCGAGATCATCAACGTGTACGCCGCCGAGCTGCTCACGCAGCAGGACGTGACGCGACTGATCGACAACCTTCGGGAGCTCAGCCCGAAGCTGATCGAAGAGATCATCCCCGAAGTGATGAAGGTCGGCGAAATCCGCAGCGTGCTGCAAAACCTGTTGCGCGAGCGCGTCGCGATCCGGGACTTGGAAACGATCCTCGAAACGCTCGGCGACTGGGCGGGCCGCACGAAGGACCCGGACGTCCTGGCGGAATACGTGCGAAACGCCCTTGCCCGAACCATCTGCGAGAAGCACGTCACGCCGGAGCGGACCATCCACGGCATCACGCTCGATCCCGGTCTCGAAGACGCGATCAACGCGCACGTCGAGCGGACCGACCGCGGTTCGTACCTGACGCTGCCGCCGGCCTTGACCAACAAGATGATCGCGGCCATTCGCGGCGAACTGGAGACCGGTGCAGCAAAGGCCGAAGGCAGACAACCCGTGATCCTGGCGTCGCCGCAGGTTCGCCAGTGGGTTCGAAGGTTGATTGAAGTTGCACTGCCCAATGTTGCGGTGCTGGGTTACAACGAAATCGTCCGCGGCGTCAGCGTCCGGACACATGGAATGGTGGCGGTAACAGATGGAGCTGAAAACATACCAAGCCCGGTCAATGCATGACGCGCTGGTGAGAGTCAAAAACGACATGGGACGCGGCGCGGTGATTCTCCACACGCGGACGATCAAACGCGGCGGCCTGTTCGGAATCGGCTCCAAGTCGTTCGTGGAGGTGACCGCATCGAACGATCCGCGACTCTCGGAGATGAGGGCTGCTGCCAGCGGCCGGGATGAGAAGGAGCCGCCGCGCCCACGGCCGTTGCCCGACCCCGCCGTTCGGGAGGCGTACGACATGCCGATGACGCCCTGGCAGGGCCGGTCCGAAGGGACGCACGCCGATACGCGCGTCGAAACATCTCCGCCCGCCGGCAACACGGATCGAACGATGGTGTTCCCTTCGTCACCCGACGCGACGACGACCGAGGCGCACGTCGATTCGGGACTTCGGCGTGAAATCGATGAGATTCGCTCCATGGTCGAGAACCTCCTTCACCGCGCGGAGCGGGAGCAGTTGCCCAAGCTGCCGGAGGAATTGATCGAATACTACTCTCACCTGATCGGGCAGGACGTGGCCGACGAATTGGCGCTGGAACTTGTCCAACGGCTGTCGCGTCGCTGGCTCCACAGCAGCACCGGAGAAGGCGCGGGTGAGGGTGTGGGAGAGGATGCGCTGGACGATTCCACAATCCCTCGGTCCCTCGATCCCTTGGTCCCTTCGGCCGCGGCCGAAGGCCGCGCCATGCAACACGAATGGATTCGTGATGAGTTGCGGCAGGCGGTCTCCGAGATGTTGCCGCCCGCCGAGCCGCTGCGGTTGGCTGAGAAGGACGGGCCGATGATTGTGGCCATGGTCGGCCCCACCGGCGTCGGCAAGACGACGACCATCGCGAAGCTCGCCGCAACGATGCGCCTGCGCGAGGGCAAACGCGTCGGCCTGGTTACGGTAGACAGCTACCGCATTGCGGCGGTCGAGCAGTTGAAGACCTACGCGCGGATTCTGGACGTCCCGTTGGTGCCGGTTGTGACGCCGGACGAGATGCGAAAGGCCGTGCGGCAGCTTTCCGATGTCGATTTGATTCTGATCGATACGGCGGGTCGGAGCCCGAGAGACGAGCCTCATATCGCGGAGTTGGCCGAGTGCCTGGCGGCTGCGAGCCCGGACCAGGTTCATCTGGTGCTGTCGACGACGAGCCGCGAGGCCGCCATCCGCGAGGCGATCGAGAACTTCTCGTCGCTGGGAGCGAGACACCTCATCTTCACGAAGCTCGACGAGGCCGTGGGGCTCGGCGTGATGTTGAACGTGCTGAACTCCGCAGACATGCGGCTCTCATACCTGACGAACGGGCAGGCCGTTCCGAACGACATCGAAGAAGGCAGTGCAAAGCGCGTGGCACAGTTGATCCTGAGGAGTGACATCGCCCCGTCGCCCAGGGGAAAACCCGGCAACCGCGAGGAGGTGGCACCGAGGCTCGAAGCGCCAGTCGGTGGTGCGCTCGGATCGAATGGGGGGCTCGTGGGATGACTGCGATTCCGAAGGACCAGGCCTCGGAGTTACGAAGGCTCGTCGAGTCGCGTGCGGCTCCGCCGGCCCTTGCCGTGCGGCGACGACATTCGGCGAGAGTCCTCGCCGTTGCAAGCGGCAAGGGTGGCGTGGGGAAGACGAACATCGCCGTCAATCTGGCGATTTGTCTGGCGCGTCGCGGGCTCCACGTCGCGCTTGTGGATGCCGACCTCGGCACAGCCAACGTAGACGTCCTGATGAACGTTCGTCCACTCTATGACCTGTCGCATGTGATACGAGGGAAACACACCTTGGAGGAAGTCGCCGCGCCGGTCGGCCGGCGTCTGCGGCTGATCGCCGGCGCTTCCGGACTGGCGTCCGTCGCCGACCTGAGCGAGTTTGAGCGGCACCGACTGATTCACGAGATGGGCAGACTTGAAGCACAGTCGGATGTTGTCTTGCTCGACTGTGGAGCCGGTATCTCGCGGAACGTTCTGGCGTTCGCCCACTCCGCCGACGACCTGCTCGTCGTCACCACGCCCGAACCGACCGCGCTCACCGACGCCTATGCACTTATCAAGGCTTTAAGCCGGGCGCCGCAACCCCCGCAGATGAGGCTCGTCGTCAACCAGGCGAGCACGGATCGTGAGGCCGACCTGGTGGCGGGGCGAATCCGTTCGGTGGCCACGCGGTTTTTGGGCGTCTCAATCGAATGTGTCGGGAGAATCCTCCAGGATCGGCACGTGCCGTTGGCCGTTCGGCAGCGTGTCCCGTTTGTCGTGAAGTATCCGGGCTCAGACGCCGCGAAGGGCGTGACAGCACTGGCAGAGCGGGTGGCCCTGTGGGCCTTCGCCGGCGCGGCCCGACCCGGTTTCTTCCGGAGGGTGTTTCGGTTTTTCAACTGAATCGCGCACTTGGGTCTGCCGATCCCAATGTGGATGAGGCCCGAGATTCAAACGGTGGGACGCTGCTAACGTGTCGCGACTTTGTGGTGCATGCTTCGGACTCCTTCTCTTCAGCGCGATGATCGTCTGCGGGTTGCTTGCGGGCAATCCCGTTCCCCAAATCGTCTTGCGAGCTTTGCTCGGACTCCTCGGCGGCTTCATCCTTGGTTCGCTGGCCGGCTGGATCGGTGTGTGTGTTGTCCGGGACAACGTCCCCACGTTCGACAACGATGAGACCATGCCCGTCAAAGAAGCCGGTGACGTTGAAGTTTCCTAGGTCGCTCTGACCCGGCGGCCGTGTGACGGCGACGCGAGCCGGACTGTTGCAGGTCTGGTGAACGCTGCGTAAGAGGAGTGGAGCACATGCTCGCGGCCACGGAAGTTGACATCGACGCGATGTGGAAGAAGTACCGGCAGAAGCCCACGCAGGAGTTGCGTAACTTCTTCATCGAGAACTACAGCCACATCGTTCGGTTCAACGCCGAGCGGATCCATGCGAAGCTGCCCACCGAGGTCGAACTTGACGACCTCATCTCCACGGGCATGTTCGGCCTTATTGATGCCATCCAGGCCTTCGATCTCGAGCGCGGCGTGAAGTTCGAGACTTACTGCTCGCCGCGCGTCCGCGGCGCGATTCTCGACGAACTCAGGTCGATGGATTGGGTGCCGCGTCTCGTCCGAAACCGGTCCCAACGAATCCAAAATGCCACGAAGATCCTGCAAAGCGAACTCGGCAGGATTCCAAGCAGTCGCGAGATCGCCGAGCGAATCGGCGTTTCTGCGACCGAGTACAAACGGATGTCGCGTGACGCCAACGCGGTCTCGATGACATCGCTTTCCCGAAAGGCCTTCGGTGGCGACTCGTCCAGAGACGTGTCGGAGGTGGATGTGCTGCGCGACGAGCGCGCCACCAATCCCGTGAAGGAGGTGCAGAAGTCTGATCTCAAGAAACTGATCCAGCAGGGTCTGACGCCGACGGAGCGGTTGATTCTGGTTTTATACTATTACGAGCAAATGACGATGAAGGAGATAGGCACGACGCTCGATCTTTCCGAGAGCAGGGTCAGCCAGATGCACTCCGCCATCGTAGACCGCCTCCGGTTCCAGCTTAGACAAAGAGACAAGGAATTCAGGATCTAGCCATGTCCGCGATCCCCCCCCACTCCATCGGGTCGATCTTGCAGTCGGGGGTGGCACAAGCCGAGCAGGCACGCCAGACCGATGCCGACAAGAACGCCAGGGCCGACGCGGCGAACAAGACGCGCGGCGGCGCCGACGCCGTTCTGGAAGTCGAGGAAACCGACGCCGACACCCAGGTCCACGCCGAAGCCGGTGGCCAGGGCAGCCAGGGCCGCCACGACGCCCCGCCGGAAGAGGAGGCCGAGGATCGGCAGGCCAACAACGCCGGAGTTTCGATCGACGACGATGGCGTTCCTCACGTCGATATCTCGGCTTGAGTTCCCGGCCTCTGGTCATTGGACACATTTCGATACTCTCTGCCTCATCAGTGATTGTGAAACCAGCAGGAACAGCGTAAGTTCGTAGCGACCGACGCGCCCGCCGGCCGTCAGCAGTCATTGGTTTTTAACGTCCGACACGGGGGTCGGACGCTACACGCTCCAAGACGCTATAGTGGTGCTCATGCGTTACGCCCGCGTCTCAATCGACTCGATCGCCTACGAACTGCCGCCCAACGTGGTCAGCTCGAAGTCGCTCGAAGAGCGGCTGGCCCCGCTGTATCGCGACATGCACCTGCAAGTCGGCCAGCTCGAAGCCCTGACAGGCATTCGCGAACGACGGTACTGGGATCCCGGCACGACGATGGCCGACGGGGCGGCGCGTGCCGGGGGCAGGGCGTTGGAGAAGTCGGCCGCCAGTGCCGGCGACGTCGGCATGGTGATCTTCGGCGGCGTCTGCCGCGATAACCTGGAGCCTGCCACGGCGTGCGAGGTCGCGGACCGGCTGGGCATCGGCCCCGACGCGGAGATTCTCGACGTCTCAAACGCCTGCCTTGGCGTCGTCAACGGCATCGTCCACGTGGCCAACGCGATCGAACTCGGGCAGATCAGGGCGGGCCTCGTGGTCTCCTGCGAGAGTGCCAGGCAGATCGTGGACCTGACGATCGACCGCATGTTGCAGGGGTGCGACATGGAGGAGCTGCGGTTGTCTCTCGCGACGCTGACCGGCGGCAGCGGGGCGATCGGCGTCGTCGTGAGTGACAGGGCTATGTCACCCGATGGCCACGCAGTCCTTGGCGGCGTGATCCGGAGCAATACTGCACACCACCGTCTCTGCACGTGGGGGCCGGTCACCGGCTTGCCTGTGGGGGAGCCGATGCGGATGCGGACGGACGCCGCGTCGGTCCTGGAGCACGGCGTGAAGCTCGGCGTCGAGACCTGGCAGGCTTTCCTAGACGAGATGGGCTGGCAAACCTGCGAGGTCGACCGGACGATCTGCCACCAGGTAGGCGCGCCACACCGGGAGGCCGTGATGCGGGCCATCGGCGTCCCGATCGAGAAGGACTTCCAGACCTACGAGTTCCTCGGCAACATCGGCACAGTCTCGCTGCCGATTACCGCGGCGATCGCGGAGGAACGCGGCTTCCTCCAACAGGGCCATCGCGTCGCCTGCTGCGGAATCGGGAGCGGGCTGAACTGCCTGATTCTCGGTGTCGAGTGGTGAG
>JBDRKQ010000203.1:0-14488 GCA_043813895.1 Planctomycetota bacterium | reverse complement strand
GTGGTCTTCCCACGAATACCCCGCGCTGGCGCTTGGGGCTCGGATCAGGCCCGCCGAAACTGTCACGGCCCCCGACACGGCGGCCCGTCCATCTATAGATCGGCGTGAAGCGGATTTCGTATGACTGATCCTTCACGCCGGGCCAACCACGCGGCCGTGACGCGGCTGTCAACGCCCATTGTTGGCCTGTGGGCCTGTGGCTCGTCGGGCGGGTGTGCCCAATGATTCTGAGTGACCCCAGACAACGCTGCCAGGCAACCTTGTATGATATGAGTCAGAGTTGTCCAACAAGCAGGTGTACACTGTAGCGTGTTGGAATAACGTAGGAAGTGGTATCAACCCGGGGGAAAGGTCACTGCCAAGAATGCGGCTGCAACCTGACCGGCAACATGAGCGGCATCTGCCCGGAGTGTGGCACACCGGTTGTCAAGAAAGACGAAGGCTGAAAGCTGATTGCTGACGGCTAATAGCTAAGAGCTAATAGCTCCCACTCGACAATGTACATTTCGCTCCACAACCGCACCGCCTACTCGTTCGGCTCGGCACTCACGATGCCGCAGGCGCTTGCCGAGTTTGCGGCCGCGTGCGGGATGCCGGCTGTTGCGATGACTGATCGGGCCGGGCTCTATGCGGCTGTGGAGTTTCAGCAGGCGTGTTGTGATGCAGGCGTTAGGCCGATCTTTGGGGCGGAGTTGGCGGTTGGCTGTGAGGACCGTGCGGGCACCGCGGAAAGCGGGAGCGTTTTGGTCACGCTTCTTGCTCAGAACCTGCGCGGATACGCGAACTTGTGCCGCCTCATCACGTTGCATCACCTGGGCGAGGGAGGCCTCGGCATCGACGATGTGTGCGAACACGCAAGCGATCTGGTTTGCATGATAGGCAGATGGGATCGCGATGTCGGCGGTGATGAAGTGGCTAAGTCAGAACGGCGAACGCGAGGAGTGCCCAGTATCACAGCGCTACGCTCCATCTTGGCAGAAGAGCCGCGGGCTTCAGCCCGCGCGGTCGCCCGAAAACGCGAGCACTCCACACCGAGAACAGCCGCGCGGACTGAAGTCCGCGGCTCCTCAGACGTATTCCAGCACTGTCATGCTAGTACTGTGTGCGACGTTTTCCGAGCGGCATTCGACGGGCGTCTCTACATCGAGCTTGCCATCCATGATACAAACAGCGCGGCCAGCGCCCGGCGTCGGGCAAGCGTGGCCGATGAGCTTGGCATCCCCGTTGTAGCTTCGTGTGAATCTCGAACGTTGCGAAAGGACCAGGCGCTCGCGCTCAAGGCGTTGTCGTCCATTGGCACGCTGACGCTGTTGGATCAGCCGCATCCCGACAAGCCGTGCGGGACGTGGCATTTGCGAACGCCGCAGGAGATGCAGCGGCTCTTCGCGCAGCGGCCGGATGCGATTGCCAACACGTTGTCGATCGCCGAACAGTGCAACGTCACGCTCGATCTGTCGCAGAGCCGTTTTCCAGGTTTCGTCTCGCCGGACGGCCGTACGGCGGCGCAGCATCTCCGTGATCTCGCCACGGCCGGTTGTCGACGCCGGTACGTCGAGCAGCCGCCCTTGCGCGGGATCGGCGGAAAACGCGCCACGCTCGCCGAAGCACTCGAACGCCTCGAACGCGAGCTGACCATCATCCAGCAGGTCCACTACAGCGAGTACTTCCTCGTCTTCCACGAGATCGCCGAGTACTGCCGCCGCGAGGGTATCTCGTTTCTCGCGCGCGGGTCGGCGGCGGACTCGCTCGTGTGTTACGTGCTCGGCGTCAGCCACGCGTGCCCCTTCCGGTTCGACCTGCCGTTCGACCGGTTCATCAACCCTGAGCGGGCGAAGTTCAGCAAGATGGCCGACATCGATTTGGATCTGCCGTGGGACCAGCGCGATCAGGTGATCCGCTGGGTGTACGGCCGGTGGGGGCACGACCGTGTGGCGATGATCGGTTCGCCGAACACGTTTCACGCCAGGGCGGCTGTGGCGGAGCTTGGCAAGGTGTACGGCCTGCCGGCGCATGAGGTCTATCGCACGACGAAGCTGCTGCCGCGCGTCTCAGCCCGGAATCTGCCCAAGGCCATCGCCAAGTCCCCGAAGGCTCAGGGCAACGTCTCCATCGACGAGGAGCCCTACCGAACGATCCTGCGGATTGCCCGGGAACTGGAGGGATTGCCGCGTCACTGGGCGATGCATCCGTGCGGTCTGGTCGTTTCGCCGGACCCGCTGAGGGATCTTGTGCCGCTGCAGCGGTCGCCGAAGGGGATGTTGGTGGCGCAGTACGACATGGATGCGATTGAGGCGTTTGGGTTTGTGAAAGTCGATCTGCTCGGACAGGCGGGGTTGTCGGTGTTGCGTGATGCGGTGGAGGAAATCAATCGGAGGGGTAAGGGAGAAGGGATAAGGGATGCGCGTTGAGGCGTGTTTCGTTGTCTGATGGATCGTTCAGGCGAAGGATGCGGAGTTTGCCAAATCGCCATTCGCGTGTGCCTGTTGTTGGGATGTCGTATTCTCGGTTGGGTTCGCCGTGGATGAGGACTAGCCACCAGCATCCGGCGTTTGCCTGGGGTTCGGCTGGTCGACGCGCTTGTCGTTCATCCAGCCACGCCTGCACGTTGTCCCTCGGCGTTCCTTGCATCATCGCGGTATCGACGCCGTAGTACTCGAAGGTGATTCGTTCGCACCAGGGCACTAGCAGCACGCGGTCTTGCGGGCCGACCTGGTGGTTTAGAAAGGCGGCCGCGCATCGCGCGTCGTCTCCCCAGGGCGCCTGGCTTCGGTACAGACGAAGCGTGCCGCTCTCTTGCGCGATGCCGGCGGCTACCAGCAGTGCGGCTATCACGCCGAATCCGCGCGGGACCCTGGAGAACAGGTAGCCGGCCGGCAGCAGCAGCACCGGGATTGTTGGCACGACGTAGCGGGGGTGGATGAAGTTGTGGCCGCCGGTTGCCATCAGCGTGGCGACGAACGGGCCGATCAGCACAGGGAGGGTGAGCGCCGCAACGCCAAGTAGCACGGTGCGTTCGGTGCGACCTGCGCGGTTGGCCCACAGCATTGCCACTCCGGCGAGCAATAACGCACCGGAGACCCAGAAGACAGGGAGCACGCTGCCGAACATCGCGACGGCGTTTTGCCCGACGGTGCCGCCAATCCAGAAGTCCGTGA
The DNA here is from genome assembly GCA_043813895.1 of Planctomycetota bacterium. Lineage (GTDB taxonomy): Bacteria > Planctomycetota > Phycisphaerae > UBA1845 > UTPLA1 > CAZTAR01. Next base: position 11,333 of record JBDRKQ010000203.1, on the reverse strand, counting down.
GCGAGTCCTGAATCCTGGATCGCATGATGACAGCCCAGCCGAGACCGAGAACGGCCGCCCACTTCAGCGGCGCGGCGGCCATGATTGCCCGCTTTAGGCTCCTCGGCTCCCGCTGTGCGGACCAGCCCAAGGCCACGAGGAACAACCCCATGCCGCAGAGGAAGAAGAAGCCGAACAAATGAGACAGGACCAACAGGCACGCGCCGACGCAGAGCCACCGCGCGTTCTTCTTCGGGCTGCTGCGGAGATAGACGATCAGCCCCCAGAGGCAGAGCGCGGTCGCGAGGAACACCAGAGAGTACGCCCGAACCTGGCGCGACCAGAAGACCACCTGCGGGTGCAGCGCCGCAAGGAGCCCCACGCAGAGCCCCGCCGTCCGCCCCCACAGCGCGTGGCCGATCTTGAGCATCAGCGCCACGAACGCCACGGTGATCGCGATGCTGAGCCACCGCATCCGCGCCTCGGGCCGGTCGCCGACCACGGCCGTCCAGACCTTCAAGATGTGGGCATACGCCAGACCGCTGCTGTCGTCGCCGCCGACGCAATACGAAAACAACCGGCCCCACCCGCCCCGCACGTTGTGCCACGACGAGGCCTCATCCATCCACATGCTCGGAACGCCAATCCGGTAGGCCGCGGCGAACAGCGAGATGCCCAGCACCAACGCGCAGCCGACGTAGAAGAGTGTGCTCGGCGAATCTGAAAGAAGTGGACGATGGGCAGTTTGACGTGTCGTCGGCGGAGAGAACTCGGTCGGAGTATCGATGAGCTTCTCACCACCGCGTTGCGCGTACGTGCCGAGCCTGGAACCGCGACCGGTCTCTTGATCGTTCGGCTTCGTCCGAAGCGATAGGTTCATCGACGTCCGGCTCCCCCGAGTGCGGCGCCGCCACACACTGCGGCACGATCATCGTCCAGGCATTGCATCCGCAGGCCCCGTGCAACCGCAAGGCCCCAGCAGCAATGTCGGCCGTTTGCACCGTGCCCGCACGTTTGCGTCTCGGAAAACAGGCGACCGAAGCGTTTATGGGACGAGGACACGCGGTCCGCATCGGACTCGCGACCGTGAGGGAGTCGATTCTTGTTCGGCTCAAGAGGCCTTCTCGACGGACGCTGACCGCTCGCTGACGCGCGCGGCTCTGCTTTGCCGTTTGGTGTTCCCCGTCGGCCACAGGGGGCCGACGCTACCGCAGACGTCCGACACGGTCGGACGCTACGGGGAACGTTCACCGTGGAGAGGTGCGTCCTTGGGCACGGCATTCTCGCGACGCGCCGATCGATAGGGCCGGCCCTCCATCAGGAAGGTCACGCGTGCCATGACGTGGGCGGGGACCATCTTCGTCAGCATTTGCCGGGCCTGACGGACAGCGGTGCGGCGGGTAACGTGCGTGAGCAGGAAGTGCTCGTTCTCGAGCTTAGGCAAAATCCGGGCGACGTCGCGAACGTGCATGTGATGGCCGGCCCTGGCCCGTCGAACGTGGTCCGCCTCGAAGAACGTGCATTCGAGAACAAGGACCTTCGCCTGCCGGACGAATTCGTTCTCGACCCACGCGCCCTCCGCGGTGTCGCCGCAGAAAGCGACCAAAGGGAGTTCCAGCTTGTATTCGATTTCGACGCCCTGCTTCTTGATCGCGACAAGTTCCGGGCCTGTGCGATCGGCGAATTCCCGCTTGAGCTTGTGGCGTGTTTCTACCACACAGAACCCAAGCGCCGGAACGCCGTGATTGACCGCGAAGGCGTGGGCGACGAGGTCGCGTCGCAGTTGGAAAACCCCGCCAGGCTCGAGGCCGTCGATGTGGCTCGGCGAGATATGGCCTTCAATACGCCCCCAGACGCGCAGAAGCTCGCGAATGGGGTCCGCCAGGGCTATCGGGAGGAGGACGCGGCCCGATTCGTTTCCGACGAAGTTTCGCTGGCTGAAGTAGTAGGCGATCCCGGCCGCGTGATCCATGTGGCCGTGACTGAGCAGCACATTGTCCACGGAGAGAATCTGGGCGGGGGCCTTGCCGATGTCGAAACAGACGTTGAGTTCCGGCGCGGCAATGACCGTTTCCTCACCGGCGACGCTGTATCCCAGGATTCGGATGCCGCCGAGTTCGTGTTCGATCAACCTTCCCATCACCTGTTGTGCTCGTTTCGCTCAAACAAATCACTGGCCGCGCGCCGCAAGGTTGCTCCCCAATGTCGCTGTTCTATGCCTGCGATGGCGTGGCAGTGTAAGGCACTCGGGACCGAACCAGTATCGCCGGAGCTTTTTTTTTCTTGACACCCCTTCTGTGGGGTCGTAGTTTCGGTATCATACTAGATATTGTGGCGGGCATTGTGTGCCCTGCCATTGAGCTGCGATACCGAGATGCAATGCCCCTTCTGCAAAGAACATCGGCAGGACAAGGTCATCGATTCCCGCGCGACGGAAGGCGGCACGGTCATTCGTCGCCGACGGATGTGCCTGGCGTGCAAGAAGCGGTTTACGACCTACGAACGGATCGAGGAGAGCCCCAGGCTCCTGATCATCAAGAAGGACGGAACGCGGGAACCGTTCGAGCGGGAGAAGCTCCTCGCCGGTTTGCGGCGTGCCTGCTGGAAGCGGCCTGTCCCGGCGGCAACCATCGAGTCCATCGTGGCGGAAGTGGAGGAAGGCGTCTTTCGAAAGTTCGATCGTGAAGTCCCCAGTTCGTACCTCGGCAAAGCGATGGCGGCGGGACTTCGCAAGCACGACAAAGTCGCGTACCTCAGGTATGCCAGCATGTACCACGAATTCCACCTCGGCGACGTGATCCAGGAAGCACAAGACATCCTGGATGAAGATCGGCGCGAGGTTACCGGCCAACAGGATCTGTTTCATGAGTAAGCTGTCGCCCAGGGATGTAGTGACGAAAGTCCGCAAGCAGGATGCTGCCCTCGAACCGTTCCAGATTGCGAAGCTGCGCAACAGCATTCGCAATGCCCTCCAGTCAGCGGGCGATCCGTGCGGACTGGACAACGCCGCCGCAAACGGGCTTGCCGAGGCCATCCAGGATTACATGGCGGCCTCGTTTCACAACGGGTCGATCCCGTCCAGACAACTGCTGGAACTTGTCGAGGTCGTCTTGACGCAAACGGGACACGCGGCGGCAGGCCTCGCGATCCGGCAGAACTCGCAAACTCGCGACCGACAGCGGCGCTGGCAGACGGTGGCGAGCCGGAGTGCGAGAGACGGGCGATTCGTCCAACACCGTTGGAACAAGGGACGGCTCGTTGCTTCTCTTAGGCGACTACACTCGCTCGATGCGCCGGCATCAAGGATGATTGCCGGTCGTGTCGAGCAATTGATTTTCAATTGCGGTCTGAAGGTGGTAACATCCGACCTCGTGCGCGAAATGGCGAACAGCGAGCTGCTCGCCTGGGGCTTGCTGCCCGGCGCGCTCGTCGTCAGCAAGAAGCGAGAACCCCGAATGGGGAAACCGGTCAAGGACAAGACCGATACCACCTAGACATCGGTACTCATGGAGAGTGCCACGGCGGAGCCTATTCAAGGACGATTCGCGACGGACGCAGGCTCCGCCGATTCTTGAATGCCTGTCGTAGAACGACGCCCTGATGCAAGCGCCGCGGTTCTTGGGCTGTCGTTTTGCGACAGGCCTCTTTTTTGCGCCGCGGGAACTGTTGATCTACGATCGGCGATCCACGCAGATTCTGTCGAGAGTCTTGAGACGATGAGACGGAACTCGCTACCCTCTGCGTGTTCGCCATCGGCCGGGGAGTGTGGATTGGACCCCTGGCTTCCGTCGGGGGCTGTGGGTCTCGGATGGGTGGCACACGTGAATCCGGACGGGTGGCTTAGCCAAGCGTAAAACGCCAGTGTCAATCAAGCGTCATTCGGAATCGTAGGCTGCGACGGTGTCGTAGTTGGCCTGGTAGTCGGCGTTGTCGGGGAAGAGGGCGAGGGCTTCTTTGAAGTCGGCGACGGCCTGGAGGTACTTCTCCTTGGAGACGTAGTCCAGGCCGCGGGCGTTGTAGGCTTCGGCGAGGTTCGACTTGACGGTTTGGTTGTAGGTGTCGACCTGGAAGCCGTTGCGGTACGCCTTGATTGCCTCGCCGTAGTTGAACTCGGCCATCAACTCGTCGCCGCGCAGGTTGTAGGCGTTGACGAGGTTGTCCTTGTAGGTCGTGTCGTTGCGGTAGAGTTCGTGTGCCCGCTTGTAGGCGCCGATCGCCTGCACGTATTCGCCTTCCGCGACGTACTGGTCGCCGATCGTGCTTCGGGTTTCCGCCAGCTTACGCTTGTATGCGGCGTTGTCACGGTCGAGGTTGTACGCCGCCTGATAGGCGAGCGCTTCCTCGTCGATGTCCTCACCCGCCGCCGTGTGTTTCGCCTCCATGCGAACGCCAGCCGAGTATGCCCCTGAGGCGACGCGCCGCTTGAGGTGGTCGGGCCCGCCGAAGCCCAGCGAGTTGGAAGCATCGTAGAAGGCCTGGATGGCCTTGGAGGTGTCGCCCAGGCGCAGCAGTTTCTCTGCTTTCGCCACATATCCCTCGGCGAGCGCGGTGCCGACTTCCGAGTTCATCGGGTCGAGCGTTCTGGCTTCCTTGAACTTGGCGAGCGCGCGGGTGTCGTCGCCCTTGGCGAGCATCTCGCGGCCGATCCCGATATGTGCCAGCGCGAGGTCGGACTTGTGGAAGAGGTCGGTGCCGGAGAGTTGCGTGGCCACCGCGAGAGTCGCCAGCGCTTCTTCGTACTGGCCCAGGTGAACTTGTGCGCGGCCCAGCAGCCGATGGACCTGCGGCGCGGCGGGCAGCAGCTCGACCAACTCTTCGGCCTGGTCTTTGATTCGGCTGATCTCATCCTGGTCGCCGATGGTAATCGCTTTCATCAGGTAGTTCAGGCCGTTGAGCACGTCGCCTTTGGCGATCAGGCCTTCGCCGAGTTCAATCTTCGCGTCGGCGAGGCCGGGGCTGCGTTCGACAACGTGAAGGAGCAAGCTGATGGCCTGCTCGCGTGTGCTCGGGTTGTCGATGAGCTTGGCCGCCTCCTCGACGACGGTCTCGTCGTCCTCGCCGAGGAGTCGGGCATTGTCGGCGTCCTTGCCGTATCCGCGGCCGGGCGCGAGGAAGTTTGCCCTACGGAAGAGCGTTTCGGCCTCTTCGTAATTGCCCCGCGCCTGTTCGATGATGCCTGTCGCATGGATGGCGACGGCGTTTGTTTTGTTCTTCTGGAGTATGCTGTTCAGGGCGGATTCGGCTTCGTTGAAGAGGCCGTTTTCGATCAGGGTGAAGGCTTCGTCAAGCGCTTTTGCCTCGGCCTCGGTAAGTCGCTGGGACGGCATGGCGGTCGTGTTGGCTGGGGTCATGAGGGCCAGTGACGCGAGCTGCGAATAGGTACCGTCGAAGAATGAGGACGTGCCGGACAGGGAGAATGTTGCGGCGGGCCCGAACAGGGAACCGGTTTGCGAGGACCCGGATGTGCTGCTCGCGCTGAGCAACAGGTCCGTCATCGCGTTGACCGCTGTTATGTCTGCGTTGATCAGCATGTGTCGCGTCCACGGCAGTGCAGGGCGAGGCGAAACGGCCTCTCAGTACATCATCCAATTCGCACGGGGCGGCGGTCCAACGGTTTCCCTGTGCCTGACCGCCGTACCGATAATGGCGACGGCCCCAGTGTTGGCGCTCGTACTGGTAGTAGACTGATCGGGCGGCGCGGCATTGCACTTCAGTTGTCTCATATGCAACGCTGCGTGTTGCTGGAGCCGATGTTGCTGACGCACGCGCCTCTGGCGGCGTGTTGCGGTCTTTGCCGCACACCGCTTTGCTGTCGGTTCGGGGCGGGTTGTTATGGGCGGTGCAAGGGCCCTAGAATAGGCTGTCTATCCAATCCTCGCGTGGGGGAGGCGTCCAAGGTGCGAACCATGAAGCGAGTGCGAGTCGTAATCATTGCGTTGCTGTTGTTACCCGCCGGTTGCGAGGGCGAGTACTTCCTGCAATTGGCGTTGGGCGAGTTGGCCAGCCTGGGCAACACCGTTCCGGTGTCCGAGGCCATCGAGGATCCCCGGCTGACCGACGACGAGCGCGCGGAACTCGTATTGACGCAGGAGGTCCGCCAGTTCGGAGTCGATCAGATCGGGCTGGTGGCCGGCGACGCGTACACGCTCTTCGAGTGGAACGGCACGGAGCCCGCCGGGTATGCGCTGGCTGCCAGCGAGAAGGACAGCCTCACGTCGTACCTTTGGAACCTGCCGTTTATCGGGCCGACCGAGGTTCGCTTCTACTTCGAGGAGTGGATGGCGCGGCAGGAGGCAAACCGGCTGGCGGGCTTGGATTACGACGTCTTCCTCGGGCAGGCGGATGGCTTCTCGACGCTCGGCTTCTTTCCCGATCCGGTCCGGCAGTCGAACCTGGCATCGATGGACGAGTTCGATCTGGCCGAGTTGATCCTGCACGAGATGACGCATTCGACGGTCTTCAAGCCGACGGACGCCAACTTCAACGAAAGCCTGGCGACGTATGTCGGCCGGGCGGCGGCACTGTCCTGGTTCGAACACAAGTTCGGCGCAGGCTCGGACATCGCCCAGGCCGCGAGCGACCGCTTCGCGGACAAGGCGGTCATTGACGACTTTGTGAACGATCTATACGCGAGGATGACGCAGTACTACGCGGACGCGGCGGCGCGCGGCGAGACGCGTGAAAAGATCATCGCCGGGCGGGAGGCGGAATTCGACGCCGCGCGCGCCCGGTACTTGACAGACTTTCATCCCCTGTTGGTGGACTCGGAGCGGTGGGCGGTGATCGGCGAGGCGCGGTTCGAGAATGCGACATTGCTGGCAGGCGTTCGTTATCAGGCGTCGCTGTCGGACTATGAAGCGGTTTTCGATAAGCTGGGCGGGGACTTCCCTGCCGCCTTGGCGGTATTCTCTGAGGCCGCCGCCCAAAAGGACAGCCGCGGCTATCTTCGGACGTGGGTGCAGGAGCATTAGCTGAGAGCTGTCAGTCGTCAGTTGTCAGTCATCAGCTCTGAACCGCCGGCTGCGCAGTCGGAACGTCTCTTCTCGGAACCAGGCGAAACAGCTAAACATCCAAACCGGCGCTGACCGATGCGGGGGTTGATGTGCAGGCTCGTGCCAGCACTGATAGGTGGGGTCGGAAGCATAAGGAGTCCTGAACTGTGACTCGCAAGGTGGGGATTCCCCTGTTGGGGATTGTGGGTGTGCTTGTCGTTGGCTCGGGGTGTCAGCCGCCTGATACGCGGATCACCCAACTGCCGCCGTACGTAGGAGGCGGACCGAGTCCGATCAGCCCGTTACGAGAGCGACCGCAGAAGGTGGCCAAGCGGCAGCCCGCCGGGAGGCCGGTGAGTCCGGAAAGCGGATGGGTACCGTCCCGCGGTATATCGTCGCGCTGGAAGTGCATCGTGGTGCACCACTCCGGCAGCGACGGATCGACGCCGGCCGGGATGAGGGATTGGCACGTAAACGGTCGCGGCTGGGACGGGCTGGGCTACCACTTCGTGATCGGGAACGGCATTGGCTACGGCGATGGCAAGGTGTTTGTGGGCGAACGGTGGACAGCGCAGAAACACGGAGCACACTGCAAGACGGCCAACAACCATTACAACAATCACGGTATCGGAATCTGCCTGATCGGGGATTTGAACGGCCATCCTGCAACGGCGAAACAGATCCAATCGCTGGCTAGGCTGGCGTCGTTCTTATCCAAGAAGTGCGGCATTCCGAAGTCGCAGATTCTGACTCATGGGGGAGTGACGAACAGTACCGAATGTCCCGGGCGACAGTTCTCACTGTCGCCGGTGCTCCGGCAGATGTCGGGCGGTTCGGTCTGGGCATCGTCCAAATAACATGCACCGTTGTCTTCAATTGGACCCGAGGATCGTCGGCGGCTACATGGTCATCATCGCCGTCTGGGTGCTGATGGCCATCTGAACCGGCGATAGCCTCGATGATTAGCAGCGACAGCGTAACCCGGCTCGACGTGCCGGGTTACGCTCATGTCGTCCCTGCGGGATGCTTGTCGGCGCCCCGTTGATAGTGTTGCAGCCCGCCGAATCTGTGGTGGACCCCGTGAACCTCGTCAGCGGCGGGGATTCCCTTCTCCACTGAGATACTATAATACGTGCAGTAGCCAGAGACTTAGAAAGGACCCATCATGCCCACGGTTCAAGACATCCTCCAGACCAAAGGGACCGATGTCGTCAAGATTCAACAGGATGCCTGCGTCCTGGATGCGGCCATCCTCATGGACTCGAAACGCATCGGAGCGCTTGCGGTGATGGATGCCGACCGGCTGGTCGGAATCTTCAGCGAACGCGATTTGCTCACGAGGGTCATCGTGGCGGGGAAGAACCCGTCCGACACGCCGATCAGTGAAGTCATGACGACGCAAGTGCGGGTCTGCGAACTGAACACATCTCTCGACGAATGCTCGACCGCCATGACCTGCCACAAGATTCGGCACTTGCCCGTTGTGGATGAGCGAGGCGGGCTCCTCGGGATGCTTTCCACGGGCGACATCCTTGCACGGCAATTCGCCGACCAGGAAGCCACCATCCGCTTCCTGCACGAGTACATCACAGGGCCGAACTGATTACTCGGTCGTGTTGTGGATCGTCGTGCTTGCAGTCAGATGCAGTCAAAAGACAGGCGATCAGGGAACCTTGTGGGTTCGTGCGGGCACTTCTGTGTGGTGGCGGTGGTTGCATGCGGCGGCCCCGAATAGATGGTTGAGCGTGTCACGTCCCGTCGGTCCAGCTCATCGATGACTGGGGGGCTTCCCCGGCCGGGTCTTGGGGTCTCCCACCGCTTCGGGCTGAAGAGAATGTGGAGGAGAAGGCACAATTCCTGCAAACTTCGACGGCGGCTGAGACGGGCAGCTCGACCGACGCCCACCGTGAGAGGGCGCGCGCGAGGGCCTCTCCTCCGGATTCCTTTCACCGGTGGCTTGACAAGAGCCGCTTCATAGATGGGCCAGGTTTGCTGTTTCGCGAGGGGACATCAAATGCGATACTAGACGACGGTTCTACTTCGCCCACCCAAGGGGACCCGTATGATCGAGGCACTCAAGAAGCTACGGCAGCACCTGCTCACAGGCGTCTCCTACGCCATTCCGTTCATCGCGTGCGGCGGCATCATGATTGCGTGCGGAATCGCGTTTGTTCCTATGACGGAATCGGGGCCGGATTGGGAAAACTCGGAGACGATGAAGCTCATCCACGACATCGGGGCGACTTCATTTGCACTCCTGCTGCCCGTGTTGGCGGGGTACATCGCCTACGCGATCTCGGGCAGGCCAGCCTTGGTGCCTGGCTTCGTGGGCGGATACTTGGCCGGGGAGGTGGGGGCCGGCTTCCTTGGTGCGATTCTGATCGGCCTGGTGGCCGGTTGGATTGTCAGCGGGATCAAGAAGATTCCCGTGTCCAAGTACATTCGCCCAATCATGCCGATTCTCATTATTCCGATCGTGTCGTCCACGATCGTCGGCGTGCTGATGCTCAAGGTGATCGGCATCCCGATCGCCGACTTGATGGTGTTTCTGGGCCAGTGGCTGGAGCACATGCAGACCGGCAATGCCATTGTGCTTGCGATGATCCTCGGCGCCATGATCGCGTTCGACATGGGCGGGCCGGTCAACAAGGCGGCCTTCTTTTTCGGCGCTGCGATGATCAAGGAGGGGCACTACGGCGTAATGGGGACCTGCGCCGCGGCGATCTGCACGCCTCCGTTGGGCTTGGGGCTCGCCACCTTCCTCAAACGCAAACTCTGGAGTGACGAGGAGAAGGAGGCCGGCATTGCCGCCGCCGCCATGGGCATGATCGGCATCACTGAAGGGGCGATTCCTTTCGCGGCGGCAGACCCGCTCCGCGTCATCCCCTGCATCATGGTCGGATCCATGGTGGCGGCGGTCATCGCCGCGTTGGGAGGCGTGGGAGACCATGCTCCACACGGCGGGCCGATCGTCCTGCCTGTCGTGGATCAGCGGATCATGTACGTCATTGCCATTGTGGCCGGTACAATTGTGACTGCTGTCTTGATCAACACCGTGAAGTCGCTGACTCGCAAGCCCGCCCCGAAGACTACTGAGGTAAACACATGAACATCGTCGTTGTGACTGCGTGCCCAACCGGCATCGCGCACACGTATATGGCTGCCGAGCAACTTGAGAAGACCGCCAAGGCATTGGGGCACAAAATCAAGGTGGAGACACAGGGCGCCATGGGCATCGAGAACGAACTGTCGCCCGGGGACGTCCGCGAGGCCGATGTCGTGATCTTCGCTGTCGGCATTGAGGTGGAGCAGCGCGACCGGTTCGACGGCAAGAAGATCATCGAAGTGGGCGTCCAGGAGGCCATCAAGAACCCGAAGGCGGTCTTCGAGAAGCTCGGCGCGTGAAGACACCTGTCCGGATCGACAGGGGACCAAGAAGCTCCCGTAGCCCAGACCATGTTCCATGACCACACATTCAGGTGTCCGCTGCCCAATGGCTTGCACGCACGGCCGGCGAGCCAACTGGCAGACGTAACAGCACGGTTCACTTCCGACGTCGTTCTCATCAACGAGCGGACCGACGCCAGTGCGAATGCCAAGAGTGCGCTGTCCATCATCGCGCTCGATGTCAAGCTGGACGACACATGCCGAATTCGCGTTGTGGGAGCGGATGCCGAAGCCGCACTTGCGGCCGTCAGTGACTTTGCCGCGAACGTCCTGCCGGTTTGCGACGAGCCACTTCCGACGCTCACGGCCGGGACCGGAGTCGTGCTGCCGCGGTTGCTGCGCAAGGCCGGGGTCCGGTTGCATGAGGGGACACCGGCCAGCGGAGGAATCGGGCAAGGTGTCGTAGTGGTGGCGCGAGGCTCGGCATTGCCGGCGGAGCTGGAGCGCGAGCGTGTCCGCCCAGGCGCCGAGGAACAGCAGAAGGCCCGCCGCGCGATCGCCGCGGTGCGTGGAGACCTGAAGGCGAGACTCGCCGCCCAGCCTTCTGCGACCGAAGCGGGGATCCTCCGAGCGCACCTGTCGATGGTCGGTGACGTCGCGATCGAGGAGAAGGTCGCGGAGCTGATATCGGCCGGCCATTCAGCCGGCAGCGCGATCGTGAAGGCCGGCACATTCTTTGCTTCCCGGCTCATGGACGCGGACAGCGCCTACGTACGCGAGCGGGCGATCGATGTCGAGGACATCTGTCAACAACTACTGGAGCATGTTCTCGGTGGGCAATTCCAGGCAGCCGGCATCGACCTGACCGAGCCATCGGTGGTCCTGGCAAAGAACCTCACGCCGAGGCAGTTCCTGTCGTTGGACAAGCGCCTGTTGAAGGCATTGGTGCTGGAGCACGCGGGCACGACGTCGCAC
>JBDRKQ010000202.1:0-34575 GCA_043813895.1 Planctomycetota bacterium | reverse complement strand
GCCGCAGGTCTCAGCCTACACGGCCCCTCTATCTGAGAACAATCTATAGCATTTCACGCTTGTCTATGACTGTGGCACGGGCGTCTCGCCCGTGAACCCACCGCCGAGACGGCGGTGCCACAGGTGCATCCAACCGTGAATCGCTCTGGCCATGTCGTCGCACGCCCGAAGGTTTACCGCGAATGCCCGTGAACCTTGCGCCGCCTGCGGCGCCCTGTGGCAAACGAGTACATCAGGCACATGCCGGAGACGCCCGCCGCAAGCGGGACGAACGAGACATCCCCGCAGTCATCACCGACGGTTACCCATTCGCAGGTGTAGTGTCGTGCCTTGCCATCGCCGGTCAATCCACAGTTCGTTGTATTTGCGAGGTCACATGCGCCCTCCCTATCGCATACATCCTCGTGGGGCCCGACCATGGACTTCTGGGCCGTGGTTCCTTTGGGCAACCGGCCGTCAGGTGGGAGCGCCATGCCATCTGGAGAGGTGGGCTCGGAGATGGAGCTTTTCTTCTTCCTGAGCGGAGAATCCGGGTGGAGACACTGGCAAAGCTTCTCGGTCGCGGCCGGCAGGACCTCGCCGTCCTCATAGGGCCTGCACACGGCCGTCAGCCCGGCGCCGCTCGAGACGAACTGCAGGAACACGAGGCTGCCCGCGCTGTCAAAGGACAGCCGGCCCTCGGCCAGGCCGTCCGGCTCGGAGAACGACGCCGAGAAGTTCAGCCCGTCCATCGTCACCGTCCCGGTTTGTCCATCCCGCAGGACGACGACGGCCTCCGTGTTCGCGTTCCACTTCAACACGTAAGCCGCGGGGCCCCACCGCTGATCGAAGACCGCGACGTCGTGGATGATCGCAAGTTCCGCGCGAAGCTCCTCCAGACTGAACAACGTGAGACGGTGTTCCTCGTCGTCGAAGACGCCTGCCGCTACAGGCGCAGTAAAACCAACCAACAAGACCAACAGTATCGGAATCCACAAGTTTGCGTTCATACGATCACATTCTCCTGTCTCTTCAACTGGGCCGTCAACCGGCGAGTCCATACAGGAAGCCACACCGCGGGCTCCCGACCCCTGGAGCATACACGTCCGCAATCGCCAACACAAGCACAATCCGAGTCTTTTTGTCAACCTTTCTGCCCCAGTGTGCCATACAGGTGGCACACCCGTACCCCGTGCAACTTGGCTTCGAGGCACTGACGCCGTGCCACTGATCTTAAGAGCAGAAGGTGCGTCCGGGACGTACCCTACGCTGGCCCCACTCACCCCGTATCGCTCGCTGGGGGTCTCACGCCAATGATCGCGGGAACGCCCGCGGAGCGAAGCGTCGTTTCCCGCACCTCGAATCCAACCCCGGCGGCGGCAGCGTGCCACGTTGCCAGCGGGAACACACCGCCGCGGTGGCGGTCGTGTGCCACGGTCAGCCTGTCCCCTTCATAGATCAAGAAGAGCAGCGTTACCTCGTATGTTGTGTCGATGGCGTCCGAATCGTGGTAGTTCTCTATGAATGTAACGTGAATTCGGCCTGAATCGTGGTGCGACACATGCGCCCGCGGCGCAGTAAACCGCTCGCGCGTCTCCTCGGCGACTGTCAGGAACACACCGCCTGGCGCGAGGCAATCGTAGGCCGCCTGAAACGCCTGCCGCAGATCGCCTTCACTCAGCATGTAGTTGACCGCGTCGCCGAGAAAGACGGCGTCGAACCGCTCGGCCGTCGGCGGATCGCGCAGATCACCGCGCAGGTACGTCGCCTCCGGGTTCAACTCGCAAGCCAGCGCCAGCATCGCCTCGCTCTGGTCAATACCGACAACTGTGAAATGGCGTTTCAACCAGTAGTCGACGTGCCCGCCACCGCAACCGAGGTCAAGCACAGTGCGAAGATCCCGCCGGACGTGCTCCCGCAGCAGCGCGGTGATGTCGTTCGCATCGCGTTCGTAGTCTGCCGGCGGGCTGATCACCGGCCAAAGCCACGCCAGGTCCGCGTAAAGACGCCACTGTCCTGCATTGTCTTCTTCTGACACGAGTTCGGCCTCCGAAATACTGTCCGCTCCGCAGACCACACCTTGCAGGCAACGTCCGCAGCCGCTCGAATAGTCAAAGACACCTGTTGTGTTTCTTTGAGACCCACGGATTGCGACCTGTGGGCTTGGCCCGCCAAGCTTTATTGGATGCTCCATTTCATCCGACGATCAGCAGAGCCACGTAGGGAACGATATTGAAGACCAGGAAGACGACTTTGAACAACCCGAGGAACGAGTAGATGACCACGTTGAAGGTTTCTCGGGGAATGGGAAACCATTTGCTTTGCGTGCGATACACTAAACCCGGGGCGAAAACTGAGAATGCTGTCCACAGAATCAAAATGCCGCCGTTGATGATTGTGCACCACATGAAGAACGTTGTGAGTGTTTGAAGATCCATGATGTTCCTTTCCAGTATTGTTTCTGCGTGACGGTCGAATAGAGCCCAAGGTGCGTCAGGGGCGCACCTTACACGGCTCATTGCAGGACCGAGATCAACATGTCGACGACGTGATCGATTTCCTCGCTCGTCGTCGGTCGGCCGAGGCTGAAGCGGATGGCGCCGAGCGCACGTTTGCGGTCCAGGCCCATCGCCGTCAGGACGGACGACGGTTTCGCGTCACCGCTGTGACAGGCCGCGCCGGTGGAAGCGTACACGCCGTCCAGCTTCGCGAGGACCTCTCCGCCGACGTACGCCGGGAAGCTGACATTCACCGTGCTCGGCAGGCGTTTGTCGGGATGGCCGTTAAGAACGACGCGATCGCCGAAGGCGTCGAACAGGCGCTGCCAGAAGTAGTCGCGGAGTGTAAGGACCGTGTCGTCGCTCAGGTGAGAGGCGGCCAATGCCGCTGCCGCACCGAGGCCGACCGCCATGATGACGTTCTCCGTTCCGGCCCGGCGACCGGACTCCTGCGATGCTCCGTGGATCAGCGGCTCGAGTTCGATGCCCTTGCGAACGTACATCGCTCCAATGCCCTTGGGCGCGTACATCTTGTGACCCGCGATGGAGAGGAAGTCCGCGCCCATTTCCGTGACGTCGACGGGGATCTTGCCCATCGATTGGGCGGCGTCAACATGGAACAGCACACCGGCCTCGCGCGCGATGCGTCCAATCTCGGCAACAGGCTCGATGGTGCCGACTTCGTTTTGAGCGTGCATCACGCTGATGAGGATCGTGTCAGGCCGGATCGCACGGCGGATGTCGTCGGGCTCCACGTGTCCGAACTCGTCGACGCCGACCTCCGTACGGGAGTAGCCCAGCGCCTCGAGCGCCCGCATCGGCATGAGTGTGGCCGGATGCTCGACGGCCGTGGTGACGAAGTGACGGCCTTTCGATTCCAGTCGGCGCGCAACGCCCTTGATGATCGTATTGCTGGCTTCGGTGCCGCCGCTCGTAAAGGTAATCTCTGATGGCGCCGCGCCGATCAGGGCCGCGACAGACGCCCTGGCCTGCTCCATCGCCGACTTGGCCGTCCGGCCGAGCGGGTGTCCACTCGACGGGTTGCCGAACTCCTCGTGCATCAACGGCTGCATAGCCTTGGCGACCTCGGATGCGATCGGCGTTGTCGCGTTGTAGTCCAGGTAGATCATCGATGGTCTCCCCGATAGAGGTAGTGATGGCGCATCGTGCAGGATACGAGCATTCCGGAAACCGGGCGTATTGTCGCACGGCTCAGCGTCAAGCACCATGCCGCGGCAGGCCGATGAGACATGCATGACCGTGCATCGACTTGCAGTGATTCTAGCCCGCGCGGGCAGCAAAGGGCTGCCGCACAAGAACGTCCTACCAGTAGCAGGCCGGCCGATGATCGCCCACACGATCAATCATGCCAAAGCGGCTCGGGAGATCGACGCGATCTGCCTGACGACCGATGATCCGCGGGCCGCGGAGATCGGCCGTGCAGAGGGGTTGTTCGTCGTGAATCGCCCCGCCGAGTTGGCGACGGACACGGCGACTGTGGACGCGGCGGCCCGACACGCGGTGGACCTCTACGAGAAGGCTGTCTGCCCGGTGACGCACGTCGCGCTCTTGTACGCGAACGTGCCGGTCCGACCGGAGGGTGTTATCGATCGGGCGATGCGGCATCTCATCGACACGGGCGCGGATTCGGTGCGATCACTGGCCCCGGTGACGAAGCAGCATCCGGATTGGATTCATCGCCTCGATGGCGATCGTATGGTGCAGTTCCGAAGGAACTCCATCTACCGGCGGCAGGAACTCGAACCGCTCTACTACCATGACGGCGCTGTCGTGGCGGTTACGCGGCGTGCCTTGTTCGCGACCGACCCTGATGATAACCACGCGTTCATGGGTGCGGATCGTCGCGGAGTCGTGGTTGAAGAGGGAATGGCGGTCGACGTGGATTCGACGGCCGATCTGCAAATCGCGGAGGCCGTCATCCGAAACCGGGAACAACGGCGGCTCGACGGGCCGCTGACACCTGCAGGCCTCGAAGAGCAATGAGCACGCATCCTGCTGTGACAATTGCGGGCAAGTGCGTGGGGGTCGGTCATCCGCCTTACGTCGTTGCGGAGGCGGGCGTCAACCACGGCGGCGAGGTTGCGCAGGCGCATCGCCTCATCGACGCGGCCCGCGCCGCGCGGGCCGATGCCGTCAAGTTCCAGGTCTTCTCGGCGGATCGGTTGGTCAGCCGGACCGCGCCATCCTGCACTTATCAGAAGCAACACACCGCTCGCACAACATCGCAACATGCGATGCTCCAGTCGCTCGAGCTCAGCGAGGCTGCATTCCGCGAACTGAAAGCACATGCCGACGATGCCGGCATCCAGTTCCTCGCCACGCCGTTCGGCATCGCGGACCTGGAATTCCTGGTGAAACTGTCCGTCCCGGCCGTGAAGATCGCCTCGACGGACGCGGTCAATGTGCCGCTTCTGCGAGCGGCCGCGGACACGGGGCTGCCTCTGATTCTCTCGACCGGCGCATGCACGATCGAGGAGATCGACGCGGCGGTCGCGCTTGTGCGGTCACGACAGGCGGCGGACAAGCTGATCCTGTTGCACTGTGTTTCGGCATACCCGACGCGTCCCGAAGACGCGCGCCTGCGGTGCGTCCAGGCTCTGGCGGATAGACACGGCGTACCGACCGGTTTCAGCGACCACACGCCGGAGCCGGAATTCAGCGCGTTGGCCGTCGCGGCGGGCGCGGTGATCCTCGAGAAGCACTTGACGTTGGATCGCGGCGGTCCCGGGCCGGACGATTTTTTTTCGCTCTTACCGGAACAAATGTCGCAGTATGTCGCGCACGCCCATTCGGCATTCCGGGTCTTGGGCGACGGCGCATTCAGCGTCGCAGCACAGGAGCAGGAGGTGCGCGATCTCGCCCGCGGAAGCGTCTTCACGGTAGCGGGCCTCCGCGCTGGACAGCAGCTCACGGCGGAGGTCCTGAGCGTGCGACGCCCAGGCGGCGGCATCCAACCACGCGATTGGGATCGCGTAATCGGATGTCGGGCGAAGGCCGATATCCCGGCAGACACGCAACTCACCTGGTCGATGCTCCGCTAATGAGGCGCGCCCGGCAGGCATTTCGCATCCTTGGCGTGCGCCGTTCGACTCCTATGTGAACCCAAGATGGACCTATACCGATACTAGCGCTGAGCGTTCGAAGGGTCGGCACGGTTCCATAGTGCCCACGGCCCTGTAACACCATCGATAACCCGGGGAGCAACCATGCTCGCGACAGAAAACTGCGACACGAAAGTCCTGATCGATTCCGCTATTGCCAAGGTAGGGGAGATCGCAACGCTGCCGGAAGTGACGGTCAGGATCATCAAGATCGTCGAGGACCCCAAGTCCACCGCGCGCGACCTGCACGAGGTGATCAAGAACGATCCCGCGCTCTCCACGCGTCTCCTCAAAGTGGTGAACTCGGCGTTCTACGGTTTGCCGGGGCAGATCGCGAGTGTGGATCGGGCCATCGTGCTGCTGGGACTCTCGGCGGTCAAGAACATTTCCATCGCGGCATCCATGACGCAGCTCTTCAACGCAGGCGCGTCGGTGGAGGGCTTCAGCGGGGTGGAGCTCTGGCGTCACGCCATTGCCGTCGGCGTCGCGGCACGGCAGATCGTTCGCGTGCAAGGCAAGCCCGCCGTCGAAGAGAGCTTCCTCGCGGGACTGATCCACGATCTCGGCCTGCTCGTCGAACGCCAGGTTTATGGAAAGCAGATTGCCGAGGTCATCGCGCGACACGAGGCGGCTTCGACAGGCTTCTGGGAACTGGAACTGGAGATCATCGGGGCGGACCATCAGGCATTCGGCATGGCACTGGCGAACAAGTGGCGTTTTCCGATGCACCTCTGCAACACGATCGGCTACCACCACAAGCCGATGGAGCTTGCGGAGACGAACCGCGGGCTGCCCACCCTGATTCATCTCGCCGATATCCTCGCCTGCCGGTGCGGATTGGGTTTCAGTCAAACCGCGGCCGGCACGGAGTATCGTGACGAAATCCTCGATCTGGTCGGCATCGGCCGTGAAGCCCTCGACGAAATCGCGGCGGAGCTTCCGGAACAGCTTGCAATTGCCGAGGCCGTCTTTTCGTAGGCAACGGGGGCGTTAAGTCGGCGAGCAGCCATTCCCCCAGGCTCCACGCACAACAGCGTCGCGATCGACCCGAGACGAACACTTCACCGCGCGGCAACTCCGCGTTTCCTCCCTGGATAAGCCCCCGCAAGAGGCGTAGGATTCCGGTTCTCTGAACGGATGTGGCACGGATGAGGCGCATCCGCCGACAGAAGGTCAGATGGTCTCTGGATGTGCGGCGCCGTTTGTTGAGGGAACACTGATGGAACATGATCTTGGAGTTCTGTCTCTGACCGCGATTTCATTGGGTTTTATCCATACGCTCGTTGGTCCCGATCACTACCTTCCCTTCGTGGCCATGTCGCGGATCGGCAAATGGTCGCTCAGAAAGACGATCTTGATTACAGGGTTCTGCGGCGTGGGACACGTGCTCGGTTCGGTCGTATTGGGCTTCGCGGGAATCGCCCTGGGCGTTGCCGTGTTCAAGATCGAGGGCATCGAGAGCGTCAGAGGCGACATCGCGGCCTGGCTCCTGCTGGGCTTCGGGCTAGTGTACTTCGCCTGGGGAGTCCGCCGCGCGTTTCGGAACAAGCCTCACGCTCATCTCCATCGGCACCCCGACGGCACGGTCCACCGCCATACGCACGTTCACCAGACCGACCATCTCCACCCGCACACGTCTTCGCCGCACGCGGATCGGTCCCCTGGGCACGGCACCGGCGGGCAGTCGGCGTCTCCGGCCAAACAAGGAGATGCCACGTCCTCTCCGGCTCGGCTCACACCTTGGATCCTCTTCACGATCTTCCTATTCGGACCGTGCGAAGTTCTGATTCCCTTGGTGATGTATCCCGCGGCGCAAGGCAGCATGGCAGGCGTTGCGTGGGTGGCGACTCTCTTCGGTGTTGTGACAATCGGCACGATGACCACGATCGTCGCGGCGCTATCGCTGGGGATCGGCTCGATTCGCCTGGCACGCTTTGGCCGCTACTCCCACGCAATGGCGGGCCTCGTTGTGTTGGTATGTGGCGCCGCGATCAAACTCGGACTGTAGCGCTGCGACGCCTCAGAAAGAGTCACATCGGTCGGGAACCCAATCTCATGCCGGGCCGGGGCGCGCGATCCATGACAACCCAGGCCCGCTTGTCGGACTTTCGGATCGGCATGGGTGAGATGGCAACGACGGTGTCGATCCATATTAAACTGAGATATCTCGCCCATTCCTCTGCATCTTCGAAGAACCCACGTTCGGCGCAGATCATCGGGGCGTGTCGGCCGCTGATGCGGGCCAGATCGTGCTTGTTTCGCAGCTCACGGTACGAGCACTTCCCAGCGACGGCAACGGCGCGAACCGGTTTGGACGGCGGCTTCAGCCAGAGCATGTCACCGGGTGAAACGGCCTCAAACGGCGCACGGCGGACGGACGAAAGACGGCACTCGATCTGCTTCCTGCCGGACAGGAGCAGGTCCAGATAACGGCTGTGTAAAACCACCAAGTGATGCCACATGCTCGGGCGTCGCCTCCCGGTTCTGTGATTCGCCATCTTCCGCCGGCCTCGGCAACCGACGGCGCGTGCCGGGGAGAAGCCATATCTTGTATTAGAATCAAGACGAAATCGAGGCCGAACCTGGACTGATTCGCCTCAAGAATGCCAAATAAGGTGGCACTGGAAAACCCAGAAAACGCCTCTGTCTTTGTTGGAATGGACCATCCGGCGGCGCCAACACGGCCCGGCCGCAGCGGTTTGCCTGTTGTCGTAGCGGCCGACGCCCCTGTCGACCGTGGGAAACCGTTGGCCTCCGACGTCCGACACGGGGGTCGGACGCTACGTTTTCTGTGAAACTGCTCCGGCATCCCGCGGTAAAGTGGAAAACAGCGGTTCGGAAACGCCGTTCCTGACCGTGAAAAGCACCGGCGCAGTTGCGCCGCAGTGTTATGATTCGACCTTAATGACCGAGTGGATCGGGTAGTCTTTCAACATCTCCCGACCCTTGAGGAAGCACAACTCGATCAGGAACGCGGCGCCGACGACTTCGCCCCGCAGTTCGCGGACGAGTTTGCAGCAGGCCGCCATCGTGCCGCCGGTGGCCAAGAGATCGTCGATCAGCAGGACCTTTGCGCCGGGCACGATGGCGTCCTTGTGGATTTCCAGCGAGTCGGTGCCGTATTCCAGTTCGTATTCGGCGCGGCACGTTTTGCACGGGAGCTTGCCGGGCTTTCGGACGGGTACGAAGCCCGCCGAGAGATTGCGCGCCACGGCCGTGCCGAAGATGAAGCCGCGGCTTTCGGCGCCGACGACCACGTCAACCGTCTGATCTCGGAACGGTTGCGTGAGCAACTCGACCGCCAATGAGAGGGCCGCGGGCGAAGCCAGGATGGGCGTGATGTCCTTGAAGACGACGCCGGGCTTTGGGAAGTCGACCACGTCGCGCAGCATCGCAGTGAGGCTCTGAACATCCGGCAACTGCAAAACGATCGGCTTAGGCATGGTCATCTCCCGTTGGTCCGGGTCGTATGATACAGGCTGTCTCTCGCGGCACAACGCGCCGCGCAACCCCGTTCATTGGGCCCGTGATAGAATCGGCAGGCCGCGATACCGACTGTAGCGTCGGCCCCCTGGGGCCGACGAGAGGATCAAGGCTGCGACCGTGAGGCAGTCGGGCCCCACCCTTGTTCAAAGGGGCTTGCCTGCAAGTGTTGACCACTTGCTGACGCGCGCGGCTCTGCTCATTCGGCCTTGACGAGGACCGATCCGCCGTTGGCAAGACCGAGCAGGACGTCGTCGCGCAAGCCGGCGAACCTCGCGCCCGCATCGGGTGGAAGCGGTTCTCCCTCAAGGCGGACCACGATGTCGCCCGGCATGAGTCCGGAACGCTGAGCGGGGGTGTCCTCGTTTACGACGAGTACGAGCAAGGCCTGGGCGGGGAGGTTGGCGACCGCTCGCATGGGAGGATCGACACAGCCCAGCACCGCGCCCCGGAACGAGATCGTCGGTGCAGATACGCTCCCCGGAGGTTCATCGCCATGCCTGGCGACGACCCTCACGCCCACTGTACGCCTCAGACCGTCGCGCACAAAACCGATTTCGATCGGTTTGTCCGGCGGCGCGGCCCCGATTCGCTGAATCAGCTCGTCGGGCGACTGAATCAGTCGGCCATCTACAGCGACGATGATGTCGTCCTTGCGTAGCCCCGCTCGCTGGGCGGGATCGCCTTCCAAAACGGCATCGAGCAGAACGCCCTCGTTTGCCGTCAAGCCGGCGGCACGCCTGGCGGCCTCGTCCAGACACCCTACACGAATCCCCAGATAGCCGTACTCGATCCGCTGACCTCGCACCAGCTTGTCGATGAGCGCCTTCGTCCGTGCGTCGATCGGGACCGCGAAACCGAAGCCGCTTGTTTCACTGGAGCGTGCACACATCGCCGTGACTATGCCGACCACGCGTCCGTGGATGTCGATCAAGGGGCCGCCGGAGTTTCCCGGACCGATCCTGGCGGTCGTCTGAACCATGTCGCCGTAGTAGCGGTCCTCCTGGCGTCCGAACGTTTCCGGGAGCGGCCTGCCGACCGCGGCGACCACGCCCTGGCTGATGGCGACCTGTCCGTCGATTGAGAGCCCAAGCGGGTTGCCCATCACCAACACGATGTGACCGCGGTGGAGATTCCTCGCGTCACCAAACTCGGCCGGGGCCAGGCCTTCGGCATGAACGCGGATGACCGCAAGATCGGCCCTGCGATCCGCCGCCACGGTCTTCGCGTGAAGACGCCGCCCGTCGTGCAGGGTGACGTGGATCGCGACGGCTTCCTCGATGACGTGTTGGCTCGTCAGGATTGCGCCCTTCTCGTCCAGGATCACACCGGCGCCGACGCCGGATTGCGGATCTTCCGCCCAGGGTCCGACGCTTTGCGAACGATCTGCTCGCCGATCCGCGCGGATCGTCACGACACTCGGCGCCATCCGGTTTGCCAGTGACTCGAACGCCGCCTGGATCGTTTCCAGCAGCGCCGTGTGTTCGTCGGCATGTCGCTGCGTTGCGGTTGGAAGCGACATCGGCGTGTTGGGCGGAGGCACCGCGAGAGTGCGGGTAGTCGAACACGCAAAGACGCAAGCTAACAAGACCACCAGGGCCGGTACGGCAAGCCTCGGCAAGCCGCGAACGTGTATCGGGCGGTTCTGGTTGCGGTGGCGGGGTGTCGCGAGAAACCGATATGGAAGGGAGTTGTGGCTCGGAATATCAAACATCAGAGGTCGGCTCCGTCCGAACACTCATGGGGGGCGTTCGAGCATCGCATTCGAGAACGTCCGGCGTCCTGGAATCCCATGAAAGGCCGTCTCCCGCCAAGAGGCAGGCTGTCCGGCAGGTGGTTCCGAAGGCGAGGAGGCCGCCATGAGAATGAGTCGAAGTGTATCTCGGATCGGGTCGGATAACCACAGGAAGCACAGCGGGGAGACAGCAGGGGGCGTCACAGGATGGGCGGACCCGAAAAAGCGTAGGGCAGGCCAGCGAGAGGGCTCGCAAAGGCGTCGGATTCTCGGAATCAACCGGGAAACCTGGGGCATTCCGAGCCGAATTCGACTGGCGGCTTGGAAGACTAACGCTGATTCGGCTAGAATGAAGTCACGCGGTCGTGCAGGGTGGGAGTCTGCGGCCGCATCAACTCGACAAGGTCCGTCTGACAATGACAGATTCGGATGGTATCCAAAAAGGTCTGGGCAATCGGCGGCGAGCCTGCGGCTTCACGCTGATCGAGCTATTAGTAGTCATTTCTATCATCGCGGTATTGATGTCCGTCCTGATGCCCGCACTTTCCGGCGCGAAGAATGAGGGTCACAAGGCCAAGTGCATCGCCAACATGGCGAATCTCTGCAAAGCCGGCGCGGGATACGCGATGGACCATTCCGATACGGGGGCGATGCTGGCGATGCCCGCCTGGTGGCGCAATATCGACGATAGCGGGTTTTACGACTACGGCGGCGGCAACGGCGAAGAGGACGGACAAGGGGCCTGGGGGTTCCAGGAGGGAGGAAACCGCGACGCCGGGATCCGTCCGCTGAACAGGTTCATCTACGGCCCGGGGGTCAGCGGCCGAGACGACTTCTCGCAGTTTCAGTGTCCGGGTGATTTCGGCTGGGTGGATGCTCCGTTTTATGCGACGGATTCGTGGCGATCAGAGTGGAAGATACGGCCTTTCTGGCAATCGACCGGCACAAGCTATCGCGCGAACGCCGCGCGGGCGGGCGATGACGTCACTACTTACTCTATGTCACCCTATGCACGCCCCGTGACGCGGATTCCCGCGCCATCGGAGACCTTGCTTTATTCCGAGACGATCCATTGGCTGGCTCGGTGGAACACGGTCAGTGCGGCGAAAGATCCGACTGGCGCGACCGGCCAATCCCCGGCAACGATTCCCGGGTGGCACGGCAAGATGGGGCGATTCAATATCGGGTTCGTTGACGGTCACGCGAGCACAATCATGATGGACAAGGACGGGATGGATCCCGGACTGGGCTACGGCCATCCGCTGGATCCCGAGCTTTCGCAACTCTGGACGCGCGGGCCGGGGCCGCAACGCTGGCGCATCGATACACGCAGAGAGCCCCTGATTCCGATTGAGTAAGTAGGGCGCAGCGGTTGGCCTCCGTCGCCGGTGGCCATCTTCCGTCCGCGCGGACCGGCACGGATCTATCAGAATGACATCAAATCATCCCGATAAGCGGTCGGTGAATCCGCGAACCAAACTGATTCTGACGATTGCGCTGTTCGCGGTTGCCGCCACTGTTGTCGCATATAGCCTACTGAGGGACGCCCGTCACGCAGAGGCGGATTCGGGCGCGAAGGTCGATGTGCATTGCACGGCCTGTGACCAGACATTCAGCATGCCGTTTGAGGAATACCGAAGACTCTCACCTTTGGGGACTGATGTTTCCGGGCCGATCGCCTGCCCCCGGTGTGGAGCGGTCGGCTCCGTGATGCGAGTTCGAGTAAACATGCCCGGCGCCGAGGAGAAATCTGAAACGACCGATGAAGTGCCCGAGGAGAAGCCCGCCTTTCTGAACGTTGGCTAAGGCGGAGCGTGGAAGAAGACAACCTCACTCACGGTGGCTGACGGTAATAACCGGCTACCCCTCAACGACATCCGTCGGCCACAGTGGGCCGAAGCTACGGGGTTCGACGCTTGGCTTAAGCCCCCAACCAATCGATGCACGAGTGGCCAGCCTTGTTTTAATGCGGGGTGTCGATTAGGCTTCAGGGCGCTTGAGTCAAGGAACGACTCCAGATTCCTTCTTCCACGATGCCGGATGCCGCTGACATCCTGACCGGGCACTGGGCCGACCTGTTGGGCGGGGCGGCCTACCTCGTGATCACGATCGGTTACTACATCGTGTTCGCGAGAGGAATGAGGATTCGTCCCCAGGCCTACATCCAGGGGCGGATGAACCGGTATCGGCACCGCTGGATTCGCCTCATCTTCAAACACCGCGATGGCATCCTGGCCGTACAGACCTTCCGAAACCAGTTGATGTCCTCCAGTTTCCTCGCCTCCACGGCGATCCTCGTCGACATCGGGCTGCTCACCCTTCTCGGCCTCCCTCGTGAGAACACCTCGTTCCTCCACGGAGGCGCCGGCGACCCGGCGGGCGGCTTCTGGCTGACGGTGAATGTCGTGATCCTCATCGGCCTCTACTCGTACAACTTCTTCAACTTCGCCCTCTGTGTGCGCGATCTCAACTACCTGGGCTACCTCGCCGGGCTATACGGAACGGACGACCCCGACGAAAGAGAATCCCTGATTTCGCACCTGGAAAGCCTGCTCGATCGCGTGGCGATGAACTATACGCGCGGGCTGCGGGGGTACTTCTTCGGCTTGCCCCTGTTCTTCTGGTTGCTCAGCCCATACCTCATGTTGGCTACGTTGTTGATCGTTCTGGGCTTGCTCTATATGCGAGATCACGCACTTCACAACCTGCCTGGACGTTAGAGCGTTTTAGGATTGAGCGTGCATGCTCCAGTGATGCTCCGTTGCAGCGTCGGCCCCCCGTGGCCGACGCCACACCGAAGCGGCAATGGAGTACGCAACCTCAACCCTAAAATGCTCTAATTGGCGGCCTCACTTAGATCCAGCGCCATGATCCGGTGGCGGTCCCTGACGTAGAGTTTGGCGCCGATCAGTGTGGGGACTGTCCACGCATTGCGTTTGCAGAGCGGGAACTTCGAGCGGATTATGAGCTTCTTCGACTTGGGCGACGTGAGCGCGAGGTTGCCGTCTTCGTCAAGGATGATGAGCTTCTTGTCGCCGTACACACAAGTCGCCTTCGAGAAGCCGCGTTTTCGCCAGAGGAACTCGCCCGTCTTGACGTTCACGGCCGAGAAGAAGACCGGGCCGAAATCGCCGCTGGACCCGTACACGACGTCGCCGACCCGGACGCCGTTGCCGTGCATGATCTGCATCTTCTTGTTGAACCAGAGTTCCTCGGCGACGGTCTTGCCGTCCTCGCGCGTCAGCTTGATCCCGTGGGCGCCGACGCCGTAGGCCCCGGAGGTGACGAGGATGTTGTCGTCACCCCAGACCGGGGTGCAGATGCAAGCGCCCTCGTGTCCGTCCTGCTTCCATTTCAATTCGCCGCTGTTTGGGTCCAGGCCGGCAATGCCCTTTTCCATCATCACCACCACTTGATCTTCGCCGTCGACGTTGATGATGAGCGGTGTTGCCCACGACGACTTGAAGTCCTGGGCCTTCCAGGCGACGGAGCCGTCAGATTGCCTGAATGCGATGACGCCCTGCCCCTCGCCGCCGACCGGCAGGAGGATGGTGTCTTTGTAGGGCATCGGGCTCGCGCCGTAGCCGTACATCATCGTTTCGGCTTTGTACTCCTCGACCAAGTCGTGGGCCCAGATCTTCTCGCCGGTGTTCTTGTCGAGGCAGTGCAGCTTGACGGTTGCGCCGATGGTGAAGATCCGGTCGCCTACGATCAGCGGGGTCGAATTGGGGCCGGGGCCGAACGTAACGTCCATGTTGTCGGCCCAAGGGGCGGGGTACTTGTACTCCCAGACGGTCTTGCCGGTCGCCGCGTCGAGGGCGACGACGACCTCGCTGCCCTTTCTTCGAGCGGCCTTTTCGGCGTCGGCTTTTTCGGATTCGTCTTCCTTTGTGCCGCCCTTGCTTTCGCCGGTTTGGTCGGAGCCGCCCGCATCCGATGAGCCGGGTGCGTCAGGGAGCCAGTACATGGTGTAGAGCCGCTTGCCATCGCAGAGGATCGACGAGTAGCCGTCCCCGAGGTCTCGCGCCCACAGCTTCTTGGGGCCGTCCTCCGGCCATTTCTTCGCCAAGTTGTCCGTGTCGGCCTTGAAGGTGCAACCTGGGCCGCCCCACTGCAGCCACTCATCATTCGCCCGGGCGGCTGCGGCCATGACGAGCGTCGAAGAGACAGCGAGAGACAAGACGATGCGTGTGACCTTGTGAGCCGTGATCGGGCGTGAGGCTTTCATGGTGTCGTCCATCCTAAGGGGGTCTGCTGTGGTCAGAATTCTATGTCCTTCGCTGGTGCGAGATGGGAATTTCGCACCAGCGGCGTGTCCCTTTCCCACGGGCAAGCTCCGTCCCGTCTTGCCGGGACTTCGCTAACCCATGCCACCTCGGCCAAGCATGTACAAGCCGTCAGTGGTACCCGCGCGGCGGCGTGTCAGCCGTCATCCTCGTCGTCGTCATCGTCATCGTCGTCGTCATCTTCATCTTCTTCGTCCTCCTCTTCTTCGGCTTTCTTTCTCAGCTCCGCCTTCTCGCGGGCCTCGGCCTTCTGCTTATTGCGCTCTTCTTCCGACAGGATCGAAATCGCGCTCTTGATTGTTATCTTGAACACTGCAAGCTTGGGCTCTTCCCCCGTCGGCACATTCGGCATCAGCTTGGACAGCGGCACCTTGAAGTCGATCGTGCCATCGATGGTCCGCCTGACGATCCGGCCCAGCTCGAAGTCATAGGTGGCCGTGCCGGACAGTAAGCCGGTGACTTCCGCGTCCGGCTCGGCTTTTTTCGTTTCCTCCGTTTTCTCCAAACCTTCCTGCTTTGCGTCCTTCTTGTCCGGCTCATCCGAGCTTGCCGCCTCCTTCTTTGCGCCCTTGGCCTTGGCGTCAGGAGCTTCTTCGGCATCGGGGCACAGGGAGACCTTGGCCGTGTAGGAGATGAGTGCGACCTTGCGGCTGTCTTCTTTCCCGATGCGATCGAGCTTGTACTGATAGTCCGTGACAACCGTGCCGATGGGAGGCCTGGCTCTCGATGAAGACGCCTTCCAGGTGTCGCCCTTCTTGACCTTCTTGTTCGGATAGACCAGGAGCAGTTCCGTGCCCCAGGTCTCCTTGCCGCGCTCGTCCGTGAACTCCTCTTGCATCTGCTGCCAGTGCATGCTGGCCACGGCTTCTCGGGAGACTTTCTTGTTAATGGCGTCCATCCCGGAGAAGGAAACCACCTTGCCGTCCTTGTCCACCTCCATCGTCAGCGCCATGCCGATCATCGGTTTGAGGACGGCACCGATTTGGGGAGCGGCCTCTTCGTGCTCGGGGTCGTCGGTGTCGAATTGGACGTCGCCCAGCATCGGGGCGTTCACGGATCGGACGGCACGATCAAAGGTCAGCACGATCTTCGTTTTGCCATCGGCTGTCGGCTGGACTTTCTCCCAGAGGCCGAACAACTGGTCACTGCACAACTTCATGGGCGGCATAGGCAGGCCGCTGATGTCCTGCTCGATGTTCGTTCGGGATTCGATGTAGCTGGTTCGGTCGGGCAGGTACTTACGCTTGATCGTTACCGACTCGCCGAAAGCCGGCCCCGTCGGAAAGACAAACAGCGCCGTGATCACCAGGACCGCGCGAGATAACCTTATGCTGCGATGTGACATTGTTCTTCTCCAAACCGTTGCCATTGAGTCTTGCGTTTTGCGCGCCGACCGGACAGCCTCTTTTGACAAGTGGGCCATCGGGCCACCAGCCAGGAATGTTGTTCCGTGCGGATTCTCGGCCGCGCATGTTAGCCTGCCAGGCCGGTTTTGAGCAAGCGAGACTCGCAGGCGCTGCCGGTTTCTCGCGAGCACTTGCCATTCGCCGGTTTGCAGGACGTGGGGGTTCTTCTTCTTGGAGAACGGTCTGTTCCGCTTGTCCTCACGGGAAACGAAGTTAGGTCTGCCTTGTTGTGCCGGCCTTGGTGTGCAGCGCGGCCCCGGTCTTTCATTCCGCCTTCGGGAACTCGAACGCGGACGGGATGGTCGAAGAATCGCCGATCGATGCCTTCGCAATGGCGGCCGCTTCCTCGCGTCCCCATTCCAGGGGCTCCCGTGTCGGCGGTGTCTTGGGGATCGCTTGCTTGCCGGACGCGTCGCCCTTCGGCATGAACTCGGTGGGGTCGGCGTCATCCTTCGCTAGA
This sequence comes from Planctomycetota bacterium, assembly GCA_043813895.1. Taxonomy (GTDB): domain Bacteria; phylum Planctomycetota; class Phycisphaerae; order UBA1845; family UTPLA1; genus CAZTAR01. Next base: position 17,606 of record JBDRKQ010000202.1, on the reverse strand, counting down.
TGAATGGTCTGGGTTGGGAAGGCGAACGCGACGTCGAGCTTGCGCGCCAGCCGGATGACGTCGAGGAACAGCCTGTGCCGCTCGCGGAGCTCGGTGACCCAGTCCGGCGTTTCGTGAAAGCAGTAGAGCAGGATGTTGATCGAGGAGTCGGCGAACTCGTTGACCCAGACGAGGTAGTAGTCCTTTCGCGTGAAGGGGTGGCGCCGGATCAACTCGCGGATGCCCTCGCAGAAGGCCTCCAACTGTTCGGGTGTGGTCGAGTAGGTGACGGCGAGCTTGCAGCTGATTCGGCGGTATTGCCGCCGGCCCATGTTGTCCACGGTGGCGGTCATGAGGTCGGCATTCGGAATCGTCACCTGCGAATTGTAGAACGTCCGGAGGCGAGAACTTCGCAGCCCTACCTCTTCGACCGTGCCCTCGTGGCTGCCGACCTTCACCCAGTCGCCCACCTGAAAAGGGCGGTCCAACACGACTGTGATGCTGCCGAAGAAATTCGCGATTGTGTCCTTCGCCGCCAGGGCGAACGCCAAACCGCCCAGCCCAACACCGGCAAACAGCTTGTTCACCGTGTCCTGCCCAACACCGATCGCCTTGATGATGTAGATCACGCCGATGACGATGACGATGATCTTCGCTGTCTTGCGCAGGAGCGGGACGAGAACGTCGTCCAGGCGCGATGTGGTCTTGGCGGCGCGGGCCGCGAAGAAGTCCGCCAACAGGTCGATGAGGCGGTATGACGCCCAGACGCCCACAACGGTCATGACGAACTTCAATGCCGGCCAGACGAAGCCCTGCACGTCCGGCGAGATGCCCACGAACTGAAGACCGCCCCACCACGTTGCGACCATGACCAGGATGGACAGCGGCTTGACAGACGCGCGGACGAACGAAGGGAGCAACTCGACGTGGCGGGAGCGCCCGATCGGTCGTGCCAATGCGCAGAAGATCGCCAGCGAGACGCGCTGCACGATGCAGCCCAAGACCAGCAGAAGGACAATCCCGACCCATTCGTAGATGTCCAGTCCCAGCACGCTGGACTTGAGGCTCGACGGAATCCTGTCGAGCACCCACGAACGCGGGTTTCGCCAGAACGACGGCTTGGCCAAGCCCTCGACACGGTCCTCGTCCTTGAACACCTCGTACAGATCCGGGATCGAACTGACCGTGGGCTTGGTGAACAGCCAGTATCCCTTGCGATCCCCCGCCGCCTGCCTGTCTAACTCGATGCGACCGTGTTCACCGACGTGGAAGATATAGGATTCGCCGTCGGGTCTGTCGGGGATGTCTACGTACTCGACGAGCTTGATCCGGTCGATCACCTCCTTGAGTCGAAACGCGAGGTCGGAGCCGAGTTCGTCGCGCACGTTTTCGGCCAGGTCGCTCAGATCAAGGCAACTCCTCGCAGTTTTTTTGTCCGCGGCGTTCATCGCCTCGATGAACGTCCGCATCGTCGCCCGCGCCGAGCGGAAGTTTTCTGGCACGGATTCCACAAGGGCGTCGCCGGCCGTATCCACGGAGGCTGCGACTTGCTTCTGCTTCACCGACTCCAGCAGATCGGGCACGGCCGCAATCGTTCCGGCGCTGAAACGCCACAGGTCATCTTCGCCGCGCGTGATGATGAGTTGGACGTCACCTTGCGCCGGAAAGAACACCGTATCGCCGTCGGGAGACTTCGGGATGTCCTCGCGAGACGCCCCGTAGTCGCTCAGCAGGGCATCGACGATCCGGCCGAGTTGCTGTGCGAGCAGGGCGCCTTGTCTGCGGATCGCCTCGGGATCCTCCTCACCCTCCAGCTCCGACAGATCCAGACACCGCACGGCATCGTTCAGCCGTTCGGGCGTCTTCTCGGAATCGCCCAGGGCCTGGAAAAACTCGCCGACCATCGAGCGGGGCGATCGCTGCGGATCATCGGGTTCGGCAGACTGCGTCGCGGGTGGCGGATCGGATTGCTGCGAGGCCGTCACCGGGCGGTCGGGCGGCTCCTGCGCCCACGACGACGGGCTGGATGAAAGAAGAGCGGCAGTGACAAGGAATATGCCAAGAGCACAGAGACGGTTCATCGCTGGTGTCCCGAACTTCGTGGTTGAGAAAGCAGGCCGCGATTCCGGACCGCACACAGCGTTCTTCGCGGCGGGAGGTAGGATAACTCGATGTCGGGATCGCCACAACGGTGCGGTCCCAGTGCGGCAGGGATGTCTATTCGAGAGACAAGCCGAGGTTTGCCGCGACAGGTTCGAGCGCGGCGATGCAATTGCTGATGTGCTCGTCCAGCGGAATGCCGAGCAGTTCGGCCCCTGCCCGGATGTCATCGCGATTGACCGCCGCCGCAAACGCCGACGCTTTCATCTTCTTCTTGACGGACTTCGGCGTCAGGCCTTCGAGCCGCGTGGGTCGGACCAGGGCGCAGGCGACGATGAAACTACTCAACTCGTCCACGGCCGCGAGCGCCCTGCGGATGGGTCGATCTCGCGCGTACTCGTCCTGGTTGTAATCGACGTGCGACAAGACCGCGCCGACGATTTCCTCGTCCACGCCGCGCTCGCGCAACACCTTCGCACCCTCGCGCGTGTGGTCCGGCGGGTTCGGCCATCGCTCGTAGTCGAAGTCGTGCAACAGGCCGGCGATACCCCACTGCTCAACATCGCCGCCGAGGATCACCGCATAGTGCCGCATCGCCGCCTCGACCGCCATGTTGTGCTTCCGCAAGGCGTCGGCCCCGACGAACTCACACAACAGCTCCCAGGCTTGTTCACGCGTCATGTGAAGGAACCTCCGTGTCGAGGATCGTATGCTAAGCGTTCGGTTTCGCGTTGTGCAAGAGTTGAACGGCCAGATAGAGCTGGGAGCCTCGCGCGGGAGGCCCTTTGTTTGAAGCTTGGGAGAGAGGCGCCGGAGGGGGCCGGCGGACGCTCGACACACCGGGGTGTTTGAACACTCCGCCGTATCGGCCCGAAATCACCCTTGCCGGCCGTGCTTCTCCAAGCCCTGCCGGATCCTGGAAAGCATCGCGTGGATGTCCGCTATCTTGGCGGACAGGTCGTCGATCACGCCGTCGTGCGCCGCCTTCTCGATTTCCGCTGCCCGCCGACTGATCGCCTCGTAGCCGTAGCTTCCACCGACGCCTTTGAGCCGCTGTGCATGTGCGCAAACCTGATCGAGTGAGCCGTCGCGCAAGGCATCCTGCATGGCCTGAACGCGAGCAGGGAGCGTCTCCACGAATTCCCCGACTACGTCCCACAACTCCGGCGATTCCGCCAGAAGCGTCGAGAACAACGGGTCCGCATCCTTGCTGCTCGGCTCTTTCTCGAATTCGGCCATACCGGCGACTCCTCACGTGCTCAAGACCCCACCACGGTCGAGACTCGCATGCCCCGCCGTTAACCCCGGAACAATCCGAGGCTCTTCCACTGTCTAACATCGTGGTCTTTGCCAACACCCTTGAGCTTGCCGGGGTGAGAACGTCTTCGGTCCCAGAACATGGCCGGACCGAGAACCGCGAGGGGTTCAGTAGGGTCGGCTGGTCGGACCAATGCGTTTGCGGACGTTTCCCGCGAAGTGCGGTTCGCACAGCGGACACTGGGTGACGGCGCGGCTAAGGAGCCGCGGACTTCAGTCTGCGCGGTTGTGTCTGGCGCGAGGGCGCTCGCATTTTCGGACGGCCGCGCAGTGTAGCGTCGGCCCCCTGTGGCCGACGTATAATGTAGAACGGTCCGCGACTCGTTTACGTCGGCCACGGGGGGCCGACGCTACGCACGGCGTGGAGCCCATGTGGTAGAAACGGCACTATGCGCTCTGCCGAGAATCCTCTCTCGGCATCGACCAGAGGGCCGAGAAGGGATTCTCGGCCCAGCGATAGAAGGGATTCTCGGCCCAGCGATAGAAGGGATTCTCGGCCCAGCGATAGAAGGGATTCTCGGCCCAGCGATATGGGCGCCGCGCGGGCTGAATCCCGCGGCGCTGTGCTCTGCCGAGAATACATTATAGGCATAAACCACATGTCGGGAGTCGAATTCCGTGCTATGCCGAGAATCCATTCTCGGCATCAACCAGAGGTCGGAAGTCGAATGCCGTGCTCTGCCGAGAATCCTTTCTCGGCATCAACCAGAGGTCGGAAGTCGAATGCCGGCGGTCTCCCTCAGCCGACAGGGACGCCGGCCGCTACACGTGCGTGCGAATCGCTCTAGAACAGCGTATAGATGAAGGGCGCCGCCCCGGTCGCGCTGAGGGCGATCAGAACGCCCATTGCAACGAACACAAGGAGGATTGGTAGGAGCCACCACTTCTTGTTGTGCTTGAGGAAGTCCCAGAACTCCGCGACTAGGCTGACGCGGGCTTCAGCCGCATGACTTGTGAACTCGTCGGTCGTTTGCGAATCGGGCGTTTTGTCATCCGCGCTCATGGCAGGAAACCTCTGCTCTAGAACTGGCGAAAGTAACGTTTCGCGCTGTCCGGTGGACGACGCCGGACCCAATACGTCGCGGCCGACGGATCGAATCCGCGGTTCATGGAGTCGCGTCCAACCAGCTTGAACACAATGCCGATCGGCGTGAAGACCAGGTAGTAGATCATCGCCATTACCAGGTACGAAACGACTTGGCCGATGGGGTAGCTCACGACCGTGAGCGCCACGTAGATCGGCTTGACCGCCACCGGCGCGACGATGGCGAACAGCCCGCAGTAGGCGCCCAGTGCCCAGAGGACATAGGCCGTAATCGCCCCCGTGTCCGCCTCCAACGATCCAAACAGGAAGACGCGCCAATACGCCATGGCGCCGACCGCCCCGAACGCGACGAGGCCGATCAGGCCGAAGTTCCGCAGCATCCGGCGCGTGGGATTCCAATCTACGTGCAGCATCGCCATCCGGCACTAATCCAATCCAAACTGAGCCTTGTACGCATCAACCGCGCCGCGATCCACCTTGGGCTGCTCCTCTTTGTACAACAGGAAGTTGTCCACCACCAGGACATCCATGTTGCACGCCATGAAGCATCGGTACGCGTGCTGCGGCGAACACACGATTGGTTCGCCGCGGATGTTGAAACTCGTGTTGATGATGACCGGGCAGCCCGTGCGATCCCTGAATCGCGACATCACACGATGCATCCGGGGATGTCGCACGGGATCGACCGTTTGCACACGCGCGGAGTAGTCGACGTGCGTGATCGCCGGCACCACGGAGCGAATCTGCTTGAGCTTGTCCAGGCCGCTCTTTGGCTGGCCGTCCACGGGCGTGCGCTTCTCCTCGCGGACGGGCGCGACGAGCAGCATGTACGGGCTGTCTTCGTTCGGTCGCATCTCGAAGTAATCGGCCACGTGCTCGCGCATCACGCACGGCGCGAACGGCCGGAAGGACTCGCGGAACTTGATCTTCAGGTTCATCACCGATTGCATGGTCTGCGATCGGGCATCACCGATGATCGACCGCGAACCCAGCGCCCGCGGGCCGAACTCCATCCGGCCGGCCATATGCCCGACGACCTTCTCTCCCTCGATCGCATCGGCGATACGGTCGATCAGCGCCGCCTCGTCGTCGAAGTAATGGTACTTCGCACCTACCCTGTCGAAGTGCGCTCGAATCTCCGCGTCGTCGAAACTCGGCCCCAGCAGAGAACCGCTCTGCGAATCACCTGCCTCGGCCTTGCGCGGTTTGTTCAACAATTGATGCCAGACGAACAGCGCCGCGCCGAGCGCACCGCCCGCGTCGCCTGCTGCGGGCTGGATCCAGATGTTCTCGAACGGCCCCTCTCGGAGAATCCGGCCGTTGCCGACACAGTTCAAAGCCACGCCCCCGGCCAGGCACAGGTTCTTCATGCCGGTTTCTTCCTGGATGTCGCGGGCCATGCGGAGCATCACGTCTTCGGTCACCACCTGGATCGAAGCGGCGATGTCCATCTCTCGCTGCGTGAGCGGTGTTTCGGGCTTGCGCGGAGGGGCCCCGAACAACGCGTGGAACTTCCCACTCGTCATCGTCAGCCCCTGGCAGTAGTTGAAGTAGGACATGTCCAGCCGCATTGAGCCGTCCGGCTTGATGTCGAGAATCTTCTTGCGGATCACATCCTCGTAAGTCGGTTCGCCGTACGGCGCCAGGCCCATCAGCTTGTACTCGCCGGAATTGACCTTGAATCCGCAGTAGTAGGTGAACGCTGTATAGAGCAGGCCGAGCGAGTGCGGAAAGTGCAGCTCGTGCGTCACGTCGATCTTGTTGCCGCGCCCCACGCCGTGGCTCGCCGTCGCCCACTCGCCGACGCCGTCGAGCGTCAGGATGGCCGCTTCCTCGAATGGCGACGGGAAGAACGCGCTGGCCGCGTGCGACTCGTGGTGTTCGACGAAGACGTATCGGCCCTTGTACTTGTGATGCAAGCCCCGGTCCATCTCGCGCGGCAGATGGAGCTTCTGCCGAATCCACAGCGGCATCGCCTGGATGAAGCTCCTGAACCCGGCCGGCACATATGCCAAGTACGTTTCCAGCAGTCGCTCGAACTTCAGGAGCGGTTTGTCGTAAAAGACGACGTAGTCGAGCTGGTCCGGCGTGATCCCGCCGGCTTCGAGGCAGTAGTCGATGGCATTCTGTGGAAAGCGGTAGTCGTGCTTCTTGCGGGTGAATCGCTCCTCCTGAGCCGCTGCGACGATGCGGCCGTCCTGTACGAGCGCCGCGGCGCTGTCGTGATAGAATGCGGAGATCCCGAGTATGTCCATCGTCCGTTCCGAAGTCAGCCTGTTCACCCTGCAATGCTCTATCGTCGGGAACGAGGCTTGATTAGTAGATGATCACTTCTCCCGACTCTTTCCGGCCTGCGTGCCCACTTCGATGAGACGGCTTTTCAACAAATGCTCTGCGATTGCTTTGCTCGCCACCTCATTCCCTTTCCGATTCCAATGCATGTCCTTCTCATAGTAAAGTGATTGATCGGCCGGTTCTTCTCTCAATCGCGGCAGCAAATCCAGGTATGCTATCCCCTGTTCGTCAAAGAACCGTGCGAAGATGGTCTGTGGCTTCTCAAGATCATAACCCTCCTCACAGGGGTACTCGTCGAAAGGATACTCAGATGGATAGACTTGCTCTCTTGTCGGGATCATCACCACAACCAAAGGAATCTGCCTGGTTTTTGCGAGATCGGACATGGCCACAAACATGCTTTGAACTAGTTGCACGGCTTTGTTCGTGCGGTCCAAATAGTTCTTGCGGTATATGTAGAGGTTGAAGTACGATGACAGCCTGGGCCTGAAGAAGAACTTGACCCCGGCTACGCATGCTTGAGCAACGTGCGAATTCCTGACAAATGGAATCCTGTATCGAGGGGCCCTCGTCCTAGCCACCCAACACCCATTCTCGACGTGGGCGATTTCAGATTCGATCTGCAGCGGGAGCCCCTTGTCGTCTATCCTGACCCACTTAGTTGAAGCACCCTTCTCTCCCCAATCAATGTCATTCCCGATGAAGAATCCGATCAGGATTAAGTCCGGGGCAAGCTTGAGACCACGCTCCTTCAAATAGAGGTAATAGGTGTCTGGAAAGTAGCCTGCCGCGAAGCCCGCATTAATGACTTCGATACTGTCGTCATCGAGTGCGTTGCCCAAGTTTTGTTGCAGCAGGCTTGGATATGACTCCGCGGCTGGGCCGGTATACCCGAAGGTGAACGAATCACCTATGGCCAGAATCCTGAACCTCCCCGACTTTGCAACGTCGAACTCTTCACCTCGGTAACCTTGGGAGTTAATCTCAACAGGAGTTACAAACTCAGGCTTAACGTATCTGCCACGGTAATTCGGCTTTAGCTCGTAGGGCAGGATATCGCTCGAACGAAACATCGCCGGCGCGGTCATCCACACTTGATTTATGGTCTTTTGAGGAAGAAAAAGGGCAAGCGCCGATTCGCTAACGGCCACAGCGCAGACGAGGCTCAGCACGAGCAACAGCAGCCGCTTTCTTGTAACCTTGGTCATGCCGACAACTCCTCCGGGCTTTCCAAGGTGGCAGATTATGATGTCGCAATTATACGCGATCGAACCGCCAGATTCAAACGAGAACGGCTTCTGCTACCGTGAAACGCGCCCATTTGCCCGCTCCATAGGGCCCATCCTGCCCCTGATGCCCCAAAAACGGCGAACCCAGGCATCTTCCGCGCGGCATCAGCCACGCCGCACCAACGGCAGCGGCGCACCGAAGCGATGGATGCGATCCAGGATCGCCGCAAGCAACTCGCCCGGCACCGCCACCTCGGTCATTCGGAGGATCACATGCCGTGAGTGCGTCACGGCCAGGACCCCGGTGGACCGATCGCCTACGCCCGGTTCCAGATGATCCAAACCGTGTAGGCAACGTACACGAGCAGGAGGAATGCTCCTTCACGGCGCGAGACACGACGACCGGTTACGATAATCGGCCACAGCATAACGGCCGAGAACACCATTACGGGAAGATGGAGCGAGCGCATTCCCGCATCGAAGGGTAGCCCGCGCGCTTCGCCCGTCATTCCCACAAGTCCTGCCGTTCCGCCGATCCAGAGGAGGTTGTAGATGCAGCTTCCCACGAGGTTGCCCAGGCAGATATCGGGATGCTTGCGGTAGGCCGCGATCAGAGATGCCGCCAGCTCGGGCAGACTCGTGCCCAACGCCACAAGCGTCAGGCCGATCAACGTCTCGCTCATGCCGAGCCTCTCGGCGACGTCCACGGCGCCACGCAGGAACACTTCCGAACCGCCTGCCAGGATGCCGAGGCCCGCAACGACCATGACCGTGTCACCGAGAAGGGAGCGCCTGACGCATGTCTGCTCGGCATCGAACTCGCGATGTACGCTCGCGCGTTCCCGGCGGGCGATCCACACGATGTAAACGGTGTACGCTGCCAGCAGCGCGAGTAGTACGGCGGCTTCAATAGGCGATAGCGTCCCGTTGCCTGCGAAGTACCAGACGAGCAGCGAAACGACAGCCATCACCGGCACTTCCCGGCGCACGAAGCTTGCGCTTGCCCGTAACGGGCAAATCAGCGCCGTCGCGCCGAGCACCAGGAGGATGTTGAGAATATTGCTTCCGACGATGTTGCCGGCACAGATCGCCGCGTTCCCTCGAATGGCCGCCAGAACGCTGACGACAAACTCGGGCGCGGACGTACCGAGCGCTACGACGGTCAGGCCGACGACCATTGCGGAGATGCCGAGTGACCGGGCCAGAGACGCCGCGCCCCGCACCAGCAACTCGCCGCCGACGAGGAGCAGGCCCGCCCCGGCCAAGACTAACAGGACGCTTAGTAGCATGGATGTGGACCCGATGTCGGATGATCAGCAACTCGCGGTGCTCCCCGACGACCCAGAAGGCCGGGTGGCTCGGCCCTGACTGGGCTGCCTATCCTGCGAGGAAGAGGAACACCTACGGCCTATTTGCCGCAGTAGTCGATGATCCTAGCGATTTCGCTTCGTAAGTTCGTCCGCTCGACGATGCGGTCTACATAACCGTGTTCAACCATGAACTCGGCCGTCTGAAAGCCCTCCGGCAACTCGGCCTTGACGGTGTTCCAGATGACTCGCGGGCCGGCAAAACCGATCATCGCGCGCGGCTCGGCAAGCGTCACGTCGCCCAGAGAAGCGAAACTCGCCGCGACGCCGGCCGTGGTCGGGTCCACCATTACGGCGATATACAGACCGCCGGCATCGTCGTGCCTGGCGAGCGCCGCGGACGTCTTCGCCATTTGCACCAAGCTCACCAGGCCTTCCTGCATTCTCGCCCCGCCGGAACACGTGAAGATCACCAGGGGCAGCGAGAGCTCCGTCGCACGCTCGATCGCACTCGTGATCTTCTCGCCCACAACGGATCCCATCGAACCCATCACGAAGAACGGGTCCATGACTGCGAGAATCACGGCCCGCCCTTTGATGTAGGCCCGCCCGGTCAGGACGGCGTCATTCAGGCCTGTCTTGCGCTCGGCGGTTGCCAGACGTGCCCGGTAGGTGGACCGGTCCCGCCAGTTCAGCGGATCGGTCGAGACCAAGTCGCTGCTGAACTCCTCGAATGATTCGATGTCAGTGACTTGGCGGATTCGTGTTCTGGCGTCAACGCGATAGTGGAGATTGCACTCGGGACAGACCCGAAGACGCTCTTCGAGGATCTTCTTGAAGATCATCTTCGCGCATCCTTCGCAGCGCATCCACAAGCCTTCGGGAACCTCGACCTTCGCCATCCGTGTGTTGAACCTCCCATGATGCCCGGCGGAGAGACCGGAGTAGTCCCGGCCTCGTTTTTTCCGTCGAATCTCGAACGACGTGCCCCAGTATAGCGGCGAACCGGCAGGAATGCCCGTTGCACGACGCACACCAGATGCGTCACCAAGCCCGTCTCTTTGCGCGCGCCCGACACCAATGCAAACAGGACCTGAGCGTCCTTGAACACCCAGGTCCTGCATCTGCTAGCAGACGCAGAAAGTCACGCCTATTCGGCGTTCCCCACGTCCTTCAATTCAGACTCGGGATGCTATACAGCAGATTCTGACACGGCCGAGTTCGGCCACCGATTCAGAACTGCCGCATCGACGGCCGAGACCACGCATCCCCTGACGACGCCCCGGAGACCCGGTAGCGCCGCCGATCTCGGCCCTGTCTAAGAGCCCGATCCAGCCGCGTGGCGGCCGCGATCTGAGCCCTCCGTCTATCGATTCGCTTCTAGTGCCACCAGAGGAGCAGCCAGCTGAGCGGAACGAAGACGAGGTCCAGGAGCGGGTTGAGGTCGATCAGACCAATCAGAGCGCCAAGTACGAAATCCATTGCTGCCATTTTTGCTTTTCCTTCCTAAATAACAGACTCTACGTGTGACAAGAGCCCCGCCCCATGGCGTGGGAAACACTCTCTCGTTTAGTGCCACCAAAGGAGCAGCCAACTGAGCGGAACGAAGACCAGATCCAAGAGCGGGTTCAGATCAATCAGGCCGATCAGAGCGCCAAGCACAAAATCCATCGCTGCCATCAGAAAACCTCACTTCTGCCAAGCGTTCCCGCACTCGGTTACTCAGACACTTCCTCACAGGACCCCCGGGTGGTGTTGGTCAGCGGGAACACTCCGACCAACGCCAACACAAATCGCAGCCCTGCCAAACCCTGAGGACAGGACATATCAGGCTTTATCGCCCGACGTAAAGGGCGGAGTTTAGCTACATTACGATTCCGTTGTCAACATCTTTACGCAACGCGGGGGCAATTTTTTTGCTGCAAGCTGTCACGCGTATCGGCCTGGGCGGCTGCATTGTTGAGCCGATCCGCCGCATGTCTCCGTGCACGGCGACACCCACAAGCCCTGCGTGCCATAACATAATGTTGGACAAGGAGTTGTGCCATCGCCCGCATTGATCGGCGCTCTGATTGACGGCCGGTGGATCCGCAAAAGCTATCGGCCGTGTGTGCCGCCGTTTCCTCGCGATGGTCGAGAGGCCGGTATTTCTTTCTCAGAACATCGCGCGATATCGATTCCCCAGACGGCTTTGACGCCTTTGCGAACCACGTGTCAAGCCTTGGCGGTCTTCTCCGATCGACGTCCTCCGCGGCGTGCGCCGCCCGCACGGCCCAGAGCCGTTCGACGCAGCCCAGCGCCGGGATGATGACCTCGATGCCGGTGACATCACCGTTTCGGCGGCAGCTTGAACTCCGCGATGACCGGATTGTGATCCGAGCCCGACGTGTCAACGCTTCCGGGGATGACCCGATACGATTTTCGAACATAGCACCGGCCCATCGCCGGTGACGCGAGCACGAAATCGATGATCGACTTTTGCCGTCGGTTGTAGGTTTCCGCACCGGGCGGCAGGTCTTCCAGGAAGTTCTGCAACACGTCCCCTCCCTTTCCGACGAGTGTCTTCAGTGTGGCACTCTCCCACGTGTCGTTGAAGTCGCCGCAAAGCAAGAAGAGTTCGTTCTTGTTCGCCGCCAATAGGTCGTCGAACACGGCCCGAGCCTGCTTCGCCTCCGCGACGCGCATGCCCTCCGTCGTATCCGCCCCACCCCGCTTGCTCTTGAAGTGTACGACGAATACGGAGAACGCGGAGTAACCCTCGGGCTCAATCCGCGCCTGCAACAAGTCTCGGCGAAACCCCATCTTGCCTCCGGACCCGTCGTCGAATCGCAAGTGACGATACGACGTAACCGGGCCGACCGGCAGCCTGGACAACACGGCGCAGTCGATGCCGCGACGGTCGTTGCTCTCGATGCAGACGACGTGTTCGTAGCCCATGTCGCCCAGCATGGCCGTCACAAATCGCTCCAGGTAGCCGCGGTTTTCGACTTCCTCCAGCGCCAACACGTCCGCGTCGATCGACCGGATGGTCGCCGCGAGGTTGTCGAGCTGGTCCTTCGGCTTGGGCGGCGTACCTTCGTCTGAGTGATACGGATCGTCGTACTCGTCAAACAGGTTCAGCACGTTGTAGGCAGCGACGGTCACCGTCCCGGCGAAGAGCCGAGGCGCCCTCTTTTCCTGTGGCTGCGGAATCGCCTCCTCTTTCTCGAGGATCGTCACCTGCTCAGGCTTCGAGACCTCGATCTGAAGTTTACCGTTGTACTCGCTGATCACGCCCCGAATACGGACAAGCTTGTTGGTGTACAAGCCTTCCGGTGGCGAGGGAAAGTTCTTGTAGCTTGGTTCATGGATGACCGCCGTGAAGCTTCGAGCCATGTCGAAGTTCAGAAAGCAGAGTCGCCCGATGTTCTTCGCCTGGACGATCCGGCCCTGAACGATCACGGGCTTATCCATGTAGTCCTTGGCATCTTGCCAATCGATCACCGGCAGCCCGGCGTCCGGCGGGATCGCCGGCGGTTCCGCCATGACCGGAGTCACCACAAACAGCAAGGCCGACATTATGTACTTTGCAGAGCGCTTCATCGTGCTTCTCCTGTGACTTGACGACACCTCCGCCCACCTCCGAAACACCACGCGATTCCGGAATCGCGGACCCCGGATTCTACCACCAAAGCTCCGGCCGGACGACACCGACGATCATCCGATGCAGACAAAGGCCACGACGGACCCGAGAACACCCCGCCCGGCGAGCCGGTTTATCTCAGGCCGGTCTTCCTGCCCGATGGCACGCCCACGCGCAGTTCACGAATGCCCCCGAACACGCACGCGGACTCTGCCGATTCCAGCGTGCCCCAACTTGCCTGTACGATGGCGGAGAATCGCACAGCCGGAGAACCCACATGGGCGTCCATTGGGCCCACGGATTGCGATCCGCGTGTTTTTTTTTAGCCGATTCGCTGCAAAGGCCTGAAAGAATCCGCGCCGCCGCGGGCATAAGCAATAGAACCATGCCAAGCCTCACGAGCACAACTTTGCTGCAGGGACTCGAAGATCCGCGGAACGGCCGCGCCTGGCAGCGATTCTACGCCCGTTACACGCCGATGCTCCTTTGCTTTGCCAAGCGTGTCGGCCTTTCCGATGCAGACGCGCAAGACGTCGTCGCCGAAACCCTGACCACATTCATTGCCGCCTACCGCGCGGGCCAATACCGGCGAGAGCGAGGACGGCTCAAGTCCTGGCTCGGCGGCATCGCCCAGAACAAGATCCACAAGCACCACGCCCGCCGCGTTCGCGCGTCGCTCGATGGTGACGCCCAGGGCCGCTCCGGCCGCCCGCCCGATTCCATCGCACCTGATGCGCTGCGCGAGGCGTACGAGCGCGAATGGGCTCTGGAGCGACTGAACCTGGCGATCGAGAACCTCCGCCGGGAGAGCGATCCGAATACGTACCAGGCATTCGATTTGTATGCCTTGAAAGACTGGCCTGTCGCCAAAGTGGCAGCGTTTCTCAAGACGACGCCGAACGCGATCTACATCAGCAAATCGCGGATGCTCAAACGACTCCGGATCATCATGCAGCAAATCATCGACGATGAGGAGCAAAGATAGGTTCGCCATGCGTTGCCTGACGGACAAACAAATCGAACAACTCGCTGCCGGGGCGAAAGACGATGCGCTTGACCGACTTCGGACGCACGTCGAGCGGTGCGAAGCGTGCTGGAGACGGCTCCAGGAGTGCGAAGTGGACACCCTGTTGATCGGGGATATCCGCGAACTCCGCGAGCGGCGGGAAGAAGTCAAGCCGCTGTTCGACAATATGCCGGAGACATCACGAGACGCCTGAGTCGCCGAGGCCCGAGCCGTGTTCTGTGAGCACCGAGTTGCGAACCGAGCCGTGCTCTGTGAGAACCGAATTGTGAACCGAGCCGTGCTCTGTGAGCACCGAATTGTGAACCCGAGCCGTGCTCTGTGAGCACGGTGCACCGGGTTCACAGAACCCGGCTCGGATTACCTCGTTGCTCGGATTACTTCGTTGCCTGTTGAACCTGATACACCGAATCGCGTATCATGCGCGTGTTACGCCATATGCCAACAAGCCGGGAAGATCGGAATGAGCAGCGAGGAGGCAACTTCCATCCCGACGCAGACCATCGGCCTGCCGACTCGACCACGCGCGTCGGCCGACGTGCCGCCGCGCATTCCGGACTACCGCTTCGTGAAGGTCATCGGCCAAGGCGCGTTTGGCACCGTCTGGCTTGTGGAAGAGCCGATGGTCGGGCTCTTCCGTGCGATCAAGGTGCTGCACGCGCACGCGGCGGCGGATAGGTCCGCAGTCTCGAAGGATGCCGCCGTCTCGCGAATCGAGCGAGAACTCGAGGGCATTCATGCGTACCAGGCCCAGGCGAAAGACCACCCGCACCTCGTCCGCATCCTCAAGACCGGCCTGTGTGCGTTGCCCGAACCCGAGCAGGATCGTGATGGCGAGGATCAGAGCAGGGACGGTGAGGATCAGAGCCGCGACCGTGAGGGAGTCGGTCATTGTCCGCATCCGAAGGGCCCTCCCGGCGAACGCCAACCGCTTGCTGACGCGCGCGGCTCTGACAACCGCCCGCGCCAGGCCGTCTATTACGTCATGGAGATCGCCGATCATGCAGGCGGTTCGCAGCCGCACCATCCACACGATTACGAGCCGCTGACACTCGCCACGCTGCTGCGTCAAAAGGGCCGCCTGTCCGCCGGCCGTGTCGTCGAACATGCGTCGGCCCTCCTCGACGCCATCGATCACATGCACAAGGCCGGCCTGCACCACCGCGACGTCAAACCGGCGAACTGCCTGTTCGCCAACGGCGTGCTAAAGCTGGCCGACATGGGCCTGACCGCCTCCGACACCACCACCGATTCTGTCGGCACTCCCGCCTATATGCCGCCCATTCCAAACATCGGGCGCCTGCCTGCCGGAATCGATCGGGGACCGCTTGCTGACGCGCGCGGCTCTGATCAGGGCCGCGACAGTGAGGGAGCGGTCAGCGCCCAAACGCGCCGGCCCGGCGGATTCGATAAGGCACCGCTTGCTGACGCGCGCGGCTCTGATCAGAAGCTCGACGGCGCCGCTTCGCGCTCCGATGCAGAAAACGGCACGCCCGCTCGCCCGCAACCCGACGACCTCTATGCCCTCGGCAAGGTCATGTATGTGATGACGACCGGTCAGGGGGCCGCGGACTTCCCCGACTGGCCCGCCGACCTCGATCCCGCCGGCGACCCGAAGCACGGCCTCCCGCCGGAGCCTCGCCTCGCCGCCTTGCGCGAGTTGATCAACGCCCTGTGCCACCCGAACGCGGGCAGGCGGTTAACCAACATCCGCGAGGTGCGCCACCGGCTCACCGCCCTGGCATCGCGGCCGTCCGCGCCCGCGACATCCCGCCGACGGGTTGCGCTGATGGTCGGCCTCGCGGCCGCCGTCGGTTTCTACGCAGGAGCCTGGACGGCAACGCGCTGGAACAAGCCGGAAGACCCGATGAGCCGCGTATATGGCGTTCTGCCTTACAGCGGTGAGTTTGAGCACGAGTACCTGCAATGGGAGGGTGCTACCTACGGCTTGATGCGCAGTCACAGGCCGGGGGAGCGCTATACGCTTCCTTGCCTCGGCACCTTCGTGACGTTCTGGGACATCCAGACCCGGATCGAGAAGGGTATGCTGGAAGTGTGCG
The DNA here is from genome assembly GCA_043813895.1 of Planctomycetota bacterium. GTDB lineage: Bacteria > Planctomycetota > Phycisphaerae > UBA1845 > UTPLA1 > CAZTAR01. The sequence continues at coordinate 1,628 of JBDRKQ010000202.1, read as the reverse complement.
GCGCCTTTCAGATTTTCCAGGAGAGCAACGTCGTTCAGCGCGACATCACCAACCCGAACGGAGCCATTCGCCAAGTCTGTCTGTGTGTGGGAGACAAACTGCACATCGCCTATCAGGGCCAACCAGGCGCGAAGCCTGGAATCTACCAGAGCTTCGGCTGTCGAGGTGTGACCGGCTTTCCGCTGAGCGAGATCGGTGTCAGGGAAGGCGAACAAGTCATGGTCTATTTGGCCGTGTCCTCGTGTTATTCACAGGCTTCTGCGGAGGAAGTGTACCGAGATCCTGTCGGGCGAACTGAGCTACTCAAGCAAGCTCACTCGATCGCCATCGTGACTCGCGTCAGTGCAGAGGAAGCTGCGAGGCTGAGAGTGAAGGAAGAGTTCGCTGATTGACCGAGCCGTGTTCTATGAACACGGTGCTCCAACCGAGCCGCGTTCTGCGAACGCGGTGCACCGGGCTCACAGAGCCCGGCTCCTCGGATCAATTCGTCATGTGTTGATCTCGAATCACTTCGTTGCACGTTCTGCTCGGATCATTTCGTCGCGCGCTGGCGCTCGATGTACGCGTAGGCCCGCTCGAAATACGCTTCATCCCAAACCCATTTCACGCTTCCGCCATTCGCCCACCAGCGCCGGCCCGCTTCCAAGCTCCATCGCTGTAACAGTGCCTGACCAAGCCATGTCTTCAGCCAGCGACGAACCGCATTGCCGCCCGCTTCGGCACTGAGAAGTACGTGCACATGATCCGGTCCGCAGGCGGCAACGTGGTAGGTCCAGCCGCCGCGCTCGCACACTGGCGGAATCAGTTCCTCAGCCCACAACCGCTGCTCCGGCGCGAGCCGAACCGGCGGGAACTTCATTCGGGATCGCTCGATCCGCTCCCACGATTCTTTGAGTCCGAGGACCGGCTCGCCGGGCGTGTTGTGGCGCCGATCCACGGTCCCACGCTCGTCGCCGTGCAGCCGCGTGCCATAGGTACCAAAGGTGATGTGATAGGCGAGCGGGCGATCGTTCATGTCGGATATCATATCGACGGCGTTCAATTCCACAAGGATCAAGCCGTGCTCTGCGAGCACGGTGCATAACCGAGCCGTGCTCTGTGAGCACGATGCACCGCCTTCACAGAAGGCGGCTCGGATTCCCGGCTCTGAGGATTCGCGATTATTTCTCAAAATACTTGAAAGAACCGCCCCCCTTGCGGGAATCAGTAACAGATTCACCGACCGCCCCCGCGAGGAGCGCCTTATGCCGAGCCGCCCGACACACAGAGGAAACGACGACCTACCTGACCTCTTCGCCCCGGCGCGGTGGCGGAACCTGGCGAACCACCTGGGCCTGAGCCATCGGCAGCGGCAGGTCGCACGACACATCTGCCGGGCGCGAAGCAACGACGAGATCGCCGCGAAGCTCGGTATCTCATCGCACACGGTCCACATGCACATGAAGTGCCTGTTCGAGAAGTTGGAGGTTCGCGACCGCGTAGGAGTCGTTGTCCGCCTCGTGTTGGCCGACAGGTCAATCCCCTGTCGCGACGGGAAGACCTGACGGTTCAACGCAATACCTACCCGAACGGGCGTATTGTGGCGGCGCGCCGGAAAGGGATACAGTGATTCGGAAACTCCAATTCGC
>JBDRKQ010000201.1:0-2076 GCA_043813895.1 Planctomycetota bacterium | reverse complement strand
CCTCGACACAAGGTGCCGCTACCGCGTAACCGTCCCGCCCCCGGCGCAGAACACACTCGATCTCATTCGCATAGCGGAGCGATGCACAGCAGGACTGGTTGCCGTCCACCGCAAGGACGCACAACCGCACTACTCGACCCGGCGTTGGCCACTTCGACGGGTCCATGACAACGGAGGCATCGAACGAGATCTCCTCCTTAGACACAACCCCTGGGAAGCAGTTCTCCAATGAGACAATTACCCCGAGCCGCTTGCAAAACCCCTTTGGAGCGCGGCACCGCGCCGCGCCCCCACACCTGCTTCAGACAACAGAACAATGGCTCGGCACCCGTGTTCTGTCAAGCCCACCCCCGCATAGAAGATACCAGAACATGGTGGGCGGTAGATTGTTATGATGCGCATATTGGCTATATTGATCGCCGACGGTTGACGTTGAACCACAACCCAGGAGGCGATCAGGATGAACGGAATGGCGAGACTCGGGCAACTCTGGAACAGCATTCAGACGTGGCTCTTTCCGGTGTTGGAGGACGAGATCGGTGCACTGGACGAGAAGCATCGCGAGTTCGTCGCCGTCTGCGAGATCTGTGCCCCGCAACAACACATGTCCGGGTACCGCTGGTGCGGCAACGGCTGTCCGCCCAAGGATCGCCTGGCTCTCTGCAAGGCATTCATTGCCAAAGCGATCTGGGACTTCCCAACGACGCGCGATCTGATCGACGCCGTACGCCACCGTCCGATCCTGCGCCGGCTCTGCGGGTGGGAAACCCTCGGGCAGGTCCCCTCCGAAGCCACCTTCTCGCGCGCTTTTTCCGGCTTTGCCGAAGACGGTCTGCCCCAACGCATTCACGAGGCGACGATCGCGCGCCACTACGGCGAGAAGATCGTCGGCCACGTCAGCCGCGACGGTACCGCCATCCACGGCCGCGAGAAGGCCGCGAAGAAGGAACCCCACGTGCAACCCGTGCCGCGGCAGCGCGGCCGGCGCCCGAAAAGCGAGTCGTGCCCGCCCCCGGAACCCACACGGCTTCAACAACAGCTCGGACGCAGTCTGGAAGAGAACCTTGCCGGCCTGCCGCGCGACTGCGACTGGGGCTGCAAGAAGAACAGCAAAGGCAAGGTCGAGCGCTGGCGCGGCTACAAGCTGCACGTCGATTCCATCGACGGCGACATCCCGCTGAGCTGGGTGCTGACATCGGCGAGCATGCACGACAGCGGCGCCGCAATTCCCCTGGCGCAGATGAGCGCACAACGCGTGACCAGCCTCTATGACCTGGCCGACGCCGCCTACGATGCGAAGGAGATCCGGGCGGTGTCGGAACGGCTCGGACACGTTGCGATCATCGACCAGAACCCACGCCGCGGTGAAAAGCAGGAATTCACTCCGGCCGAAGCGGTTCGGTACGCAGAACGCAGTACGGCCGAGCGCGTCAACTCCCACCTCCACGACAACCACGGCGGCCGCCACGTTCGGGTGCGCGGGGCGGTGAAGGTCGTCGCGCACCTGTCTTTCGGGCTGTTGGTGATTGCAGCCGAACAGCTCCTCATGCTGCTCGGCTGACCGCGGCAGCGGCGTGGCGCGAAAGGAGGGGAAAACGAAGGCCCCAAACCCTGCGGGGGCGGCGGAGCGTGTTGCGATTCGGTGTCAACAACCCCGAAACCGCACTCCATCCAGTGCAAGTGCCGGTCATTGAGGCCCGTCGGGCCGATCTCCGGTGCCAGCGGCTCCGGCGGAGGGTCGTTCGGCAAGGGTTTTGCAAGCGGCTCGCTATATCCGGCCATCTGCCCGCAGCCTCTTCAGCATGTCTTCATAGCTGACCAGTGGTTCCGTGGAACGCTCGTCGAATGCCGCCAAGTCTTCTCCGTCTTCGCTCAGGTTCTCACGCACGGCGTCGTTGACGAGATCGGAAACAGAACGCGACGTCTCAGCCGCCTTCACGCGCAGAGCCCGATGCAGTACGGGGTCAAAGTAGATGGTGGAGCGCTTGGTCGTGGTCGACATGCTATCACCTCTTGTTGTTGTCACCACAACATTGTAACACCAAGACGTCATGACGTCAACCAATGGGCCCGCCT
>JBDRKQ010000200.1:0-35465 GCA_043813895.1 Planctomycetota bacterium | reverse complement strand
GTCCACATAGAGCGAGTAATCTCCGGAGTCGCCGTTGTGGCCGGAGACGCGAATGTAGTAGGTCGTGGTGGTTGAGACGGGAACACTGACGTAGGACCGATCCGAGCCGACGCCGCAGTTGTTACTGTCATCGTTGCAGTCGAGCTCGTTCGCCGGTGTGCCCGGACAGCCGCTGTGAACCGAGAGCACCGTATTAAACGACGAGCCACAGGTGTTCACTTCGAGCGTTCCGTCGGCCATGGCGCAGTAGCTGTACCACACGTCCGGCGAGCTGCTGGAGAGGCCGCAACTAGCCGATCCGTCGTTGGTGGCGAACGCGGTGGTCCCCTCGAAGGTGCCATTGCCGACTTCGGCTGCAGAGTCACAGTCATCATTAATCGGGCCGCCAATGGGTTCGATGTTGCGGATAAGGTACTCCACCATGGGATCAGACGAACCGTAGATGTTGTCAATCGCGAACCAAGTGGTATGCGAGCCGCCCCAACCGTAGTTGATGTGGTAATAGTCCTGCTCAGTCGGCGGCGTACCCACGGTCCACCAGCCGTCGCAGACGACCGAGTGGCCGCTAATGCGATACTGTATTGGGCGACTGGCGTTGATTTCATCCTGTATCAAGCCGAACCACGCAGCGGCGGTATGATCGTCACGGTCCTCTTTATCAATTGCCGTGGAGTAGCGGAAGTATGTCGGGAATACATCCAAAGCGTAATACGTCTGTGTTCCCGAACCGCAGTTGCCGTAGTCCATCTCAAAGGCAACGCCGACTTCGTAGCACAGTTCCGCCAGTGCGTTTTGCTGGGCCGATGTGCATCCGCCATCGCAGTCATTTGGCATATTCGCCCAGTCGTAGGAATCCGAGAAATCCGCGTAAAGCGACGCGCCAGACGTGCTTCCGCCGCAAGAATCGTCACCATCCCACCAGTACGTGTGGTCGCCCTCTCCATAAGGAGGCCACTGATAGTACCGCATAATCTGCGCCGCGGCCGTCGCCACGCAGCCCACGACCGTTCGCCCGCCGTCACCCATAGGGCATTGGTTGTTGTACGGCCCACTCTGATGCCAGTCTGTGGTCAACAGCGGTCCGACTGGGCCGCCATCTCGGGGGCCACCGGTATCGAGGTCCGCCCGATACTGGTCTGCATCGACCAGGAGCGCCCGCCATGCTCGCCGGTTCACCCGGTCGAAAAGCACATCGCCTGACGCGGGCTGACTTGCCTCCATGCTGCCGTACTCCTTGACGAAGAGACCGATCCGGTGCTCCAAGACTTCACGCAATAGCTCGGGGAATCCGACGGTCTGGCTTCCGTTCAACCCGTACTCCTCGGAGTACGCCTTGATCGGCGGAAGCTCCTTGAGAATCGGTACTACGACATACCCGCGGGGGCCAATGGAGAAGCAGTGGGCCAGAAGGGTATCACCGTCTTCCGCGATGATTTGCTGCACGTCCACAATCTCTGGCTCAACCTCCCCAGCCCAGCTCCCTCGTTGATTCACGATGTGTGACAGCCAGTTCTGGCAGGCCAGCCTCGCTTCTTCTTGAGTCGCCACCTCGCTCCGCGCTTCTGGAACAGCGGATGCAAGGAACCCAAGGACCGCCACGATTCTGAAAGCAGTTCTGGCTTCCATGTCAATGCCCTCCAAGTAACAGCCCGTGGTCGTTCAGCATGGGCCAAACACTTCAACCGGCTAAACCGTCAGGCCAGCCTTACTGATAGGAAATTCGATTCCGCGAGCGGTGGTTGCGTGGCCCTGGGGGTAGGAGGGGGCCGGGGTCGCCTCGCAGCTCATGTTGGCCCTCCATTGCGCCTATGTTTCCACCGGCGATCAGACGCCTTTGGCTCATTTCGCGGAGTCATCCCGGCGCGCCGGGTGCCGAGGGACCATGCACGGGCGACGTGCGCACAGTATACCCCCTGATCTCGGCCTACTCAAGACCGAAATCGGCATGCTCCGCACTGGTTCATGGCGGGGCTGCGCTTGGCCATGCCGCCCGTCACCCTCATGCCACAAAGTATGGCCACACCCGGGGGCGGCGGGAACCGGCGATTGGTGATCCTATCCTCCGGAAGGAGCGGATTGCCGCTGTTGGATTAGCTTCTTGACCTTGACGATCTGTTGGCGGGCGATGATGCCGGCGCGGTGGCGGTCAATGTGAATGGCCTGTTCATACTGGGCGATGGCGTCGAGCAGGCGGCCTTGGAGGATGTACTGATCTCCGCGAAGGACGTTGACCGCGCCATTGTGCGGATCAAGAGCTGACGCGCTTTTGAAAGCACGCTCCGCTTCATCATACCTGCCCATTCTCATGAGTATGCGTGCGAGTTCCAGGGCAGTGGCGTATCGAGGGTTGAGTTCAAGCGACTTGCGCAGGACCCTGATTGCGTCCTCACGGCGGTTCATCTGCTCGTACAGGCCGGCGAGCGTCCGGCTCCCGTCGGCGAAGGCCGAGCACTCATCCACCGCCTGTTCGGCCAAGCGGAGAGCGTCCCGTGTAAGACCGCGTTTGTGCAGTTCCACCGCCTCGCTGACCATGCGACTGGCGCGCAGCATAGCCTTGGGCTCAGGAAGATCCTCGGATGTGCCGTCCGTCGGCCCTCGCACGTAGCCAAGAGAACCGAGTCGGGCGATTTCGCTTGGCGTCATGGTTCGCCGGTCCGTTTCGGCGCCATCAGTCACCGCCCAGGCCTCCAACAGACGGTCGAGTCGCGCTGCCAGCGTCTTGGGTTGCGCCTGGCGGACGGAGTGGAGGTTGTTGCGTTCGCCCGGGTCCGTGCGCAAGTCGTAGTACTCCGGCTCCGGGCCGGAGATGTACTTGTCCCCGTGCCTGCAGAGGCCGTGCAACGGGCTGCAGCGTGCGGAGTAGAAGGGCACTTTTGTTTCGATATAGACCGCCCGGTCAGGATCATGGTTTTCGGTCAGCAGGCTGATCCCGTCGCCGGGCGAGACCGGTAGCCCCATCAGGCTTTCGAGCGTCGGGCGCAGGTCCACCAGGCTGACAACGCGATCACGGATGCGGCAGGGCTGCTTGACCAACGACGGACACGAGAGGACAAAGGCCACGCGCAGCGTACTGCCGTAGAGGAACATGCCGTGCGTTGGCTCGCCGTGTTCGCCCAGTCCTTCCCCGTGGTCGGACACCACGACAATCAAGGTGCGAGCGCGCAGCCTCTGACGATCCAACTCCTCAAGCAGGCGTTTGATCTGGACGTCGACAAAGGCGATCTCACCGTCGTACGGTCGTTGGGCGAAGCGCGGCAGCTTGCGGTGCGGTGAGCGATACGGGACATGCGCGTCGAAGTAATGTGCCCACACGAAAAACGGAGCGCCGCGGCCGGCGCGTTGCCGCATTTGTAACCAGCGGACCGCCGAGTCGGTAACCGCAGTTGCGGGTCGCTGGTTGAAATCGGCATTCATGGGGTGGAACCCTCCAGGCGTCACCTCGAAGTCATACGTGTCAAACCCCTGGCTCAAGCCGAAGCGCTCATCGAGCACAAAACAGGCGATGAATGCCGCAGTGTCATACGCTTTGTCCTTTAGGGTCTCCGTGAAGGTGACTTGCTCCGGAGCCAGGCAGAACGTCCCGTTGTCGCGCACGCCGTGATTGGGAGGATACAGCCCGGTCAGCATGGTGGCGTGAGAAGGCAGGGTCAGTGGCACGGGGGCCACCGCATCTTCAAACAAGACCCCGCGCGCCGCCAGCGAGTCGATGGTCGGCGTTTCGGCCAGGGCGTATCCATAGCAACCCAGATGATCGCTACGGACGGTGTCCAGCGTAATCAGCAGGAGATTGAACCCGGCTGCTGCCCCCGGCCGAAGAGTCGGAGCGGGCTCCACCAAGGGATCGCCGTGGTCGCGAAGCAGCAGGATCGCCGAGGTCACTATCGCGATGATGATCAACACCGCAGCGCCGGCGTGTCTTACCGCGCGGTTTGGCTTCGCCCTGTCGGCATCTGGTTCCGCCATAACGCCATCTTATCGGTGCGCCGGGCCGGTTCCTGATCCTGGCGCTCCACCACGGTTGAATCGACGGGTACAAGCCAATTGCCTGCCACTGGTGACTTGCCCACCAGCGGCACCCTCTCCACCGAGATTGCCCATTCATCGAACCTCAATCGAGCACGCCATCCGAATGGCCCACTCTCGATCTAAGCAGGCATCGCGGGTTCCAAAGTGAATCACGCCTCGCTGCCTCGCGCGAATCGTCAAGACTCAAGAGGCATCGAATTCGCTGTTTTCCGTCTATTCTTACTGATACGAATAGGAAGCTTGATTCCGCGTAGCGTGGTGGCGTGGTCCCGGGGGCCGAGGGCTCGGGGGGTGGGGGTCGCTTCGCAGCTCATGTTAGCCCTCCACAGCGCCCATTCCCACCGCATGACCGGGCCGAGACAGCCCGGCTCTGAGCTGTCAGACGCCTTTAGCCCATTTCGCGGAGTCATCCCGGCGTGCCGGGCGCCCGGGGCCCATCCACGGGCAACATGCGCGCAGTATACCTTACTGATCTCGGCCGTTGCAAGACCGAAATCGGCATGCTCCGCACGGGTTCATGGCTCCCAGGTCAGTTCGGGCTGGTCGAGTGCCTCGCGATGGACGTGTTCCAACAAGCCCGATAGCTGCATGCCGGATTCACTTTCTCTTGATGCGAGGTCAGACTCACCCTCATGCCCAACCCTTGGTACAGCACCGGCGGCGCCGTCGGCGAGCTCCAGTAGAACCGGTACGAATCACTCAGCAGCGGCTGTTTGAAGCGGAACTCGATCGCCCGCACCCGTCCGTCTTCCACGCGGACGATGCTCGCCTCGAACTCCTCCAGGACCACGACATCCCCGGCGCGCCGCACGCCGGACCTCGTGCTTCCCATTTGCCCGACGAAGCTGCTAAGAAACGGCTCGCCTATGCTCTCTAGACGCAGTGTGTGGCCATCCACAACGCGGACTGTCGGCTCGACGATATCTGTGAGGATAGATGCCGCCACCGGCTCGTCATTCGTCACGTGGTTTAGCCGGTCCTGCACGAAGAGCGCCTCGAAGTTCCGCGTCGTGTTCAGGAAGAAGATGTGATCCCCCTGCCGCGCCTCTCGACCGAAGCTGTCGACCATCACACGCAGATGCCGCTGGGCCTCGTTCTCCATGAACCACATCAGGCCCGATGCAGTCACAGCCGCCGCTGTTTGCAGGACCACAAACAGGAAGAGCGGAACGCGCCGCAGACGATGCGACCCGTCCGCCCGCTGGCGCGTCATCCACGCGCCGGCCAGGAATGCAAGGCCGATGCTCGGCAGCGCCATAACGCGATCATCGGGAATCGTACACACCAACAGCGGCAAGAAGGGCAATACACACAATGCCATCCCGGCCACACCGCGCTGATGTCGGTGGTGACGCCAGTACATTCTCGCCAGCAGTACCAAGATAGCGCCGCCGATGGCCCCGTACACATAGAGCCCCGAGAGCCAGCCGGGGTGCAACCGAAAAACAAACGGACTGGCCGGTATGATCCAGGTACTCAACAGAAGAACCGCACGCCACGGCGCCGTCGCGAGATAATCCAACGGCGCACGCAGCGGATCGAGTATCAATGCCGCATTCGAGCCATAACCGCCTCTGCTGTAGTACGCCAACCACAGCAGCCCGCACAGGACCAACATGCCTGTACAAACCATCGCCCGGCGGTTCACGCCCGGTTGTCGCCGAGCCGACACCCAGAAGCACAGCGGCATCACTGCCGCCGGCAGCGCGGCTTCTTTCGAGAAGAGCGCCGGCACAAACAACATCGCTGCCAATACAAGCCGCCCTGCACCGCCGCATTGAATGAAGCGACCGCCCGCAAGCACCGCCCCCGCTGCGAAGACCAGGGCCAATAGATCACACTGGGCTGAGATGAAAACCACCGGAATCGCATGGCCGGCTGCCAGTGCAAAGATCAACGCCGACCACCTTGCAAGCCGTTCGTCCCCCCCCACGCTCCGAAAGATGGCCAAGACCAGCCGAACCGCGACGGCATACAGCGCGATCCCGACCAGCCTGAACCCGCCCGGCCACTCACCGAAGACGCGGTACTCCCCGTACAGCACCCATTCCGTCACAGGGCGAAGGTGCATATACCGCAGGCCGTCCGCCAGCCACCACGGATACCATCCGGCCTCGCGGGCCGCCGCGTTCGCAGGTCCCCCGCGGACGAATCGATAGATACCCAGCGACTCCCGCTCGCCCGCGCTGTATCCACGAAGCACCCGCACGCAACGATGATCATCGAGCGCGAAATCCCCGAACATGAAAGGCAGATACAGAAGGAAGACAAGCCCCACAAGCAGCCATCCCGGCCTGTCCGCCCATTCATACCAGGCCGCCAGTCGATTGGGACGATGCTTAATATCAGTCATAGGGAAGATCTGGACGCCTGCGGCAAGATTGTGGCGCCGGTGTCTCGCCGGTGGCTTTCGCACCTAAAGCCGCACCCACTGGTTTGTTGTATGTCTTTCACCACGGGCCGCTAGACGTCGAGGTCTTTCACATGAATGGCGTTCGTCTCGATGGACCCCCGCCGCACCTCCACGTCCGTACCCATCAGAATGGAGAAGATGCGGTCCGCCGCCCGGCAATCGACCTCCAACTGCTCCTGGTCGGCCTGCTCCTCGGAAATCACGACTCGCAGCAACTGCCGCCGAGCCGAATCGAGCGTCGTTTCCCACAGCTCATCCGGATTCATCTCGCCGAGACCCTTGAAGCGCTTGATCGTCACGCCACGCTGGCCCAACTCGCGCACCCCGGCAGCCACGCTCGCCAAATTCTGAAGCTCCGCCGGCGCGCCTTCCTCCGGCAGCAACACGTACTGCGCCGGCGATAGCTCACCGGTCACCAGTTCCTCGCGCTTGGAAAAATAGTCCGAGATGAGCAGTTCGTGCTCATCCAACCATGCAAGCGCCTTCTCCAACCGCTTGCACTCCGGCAGCTCGTAGCGCACCAAGCGGACGCGAGCATCGCCGTTCTTCTCGGCAGCGGGAAGACTCAAGCCGCCGTCCATCACCTCCAACTCGCCAAACCGCGCCTGCGCCTCGCGCCGAAAATGATTGAACGTGTCGTCGTCCCGAAAGAAATGCTCTTCCTCCTTTAGAACGGCCCGAACCCTCGGCAATGAGCGTTCGCCATTGCCGTAATGCCGCTCAATAAAGCCCTTCAGCTCAATCCCGCGGCGGACCAGCACGCGCCGCGCAAAGGCGATATCATCCAACACACCCACCAGCGCCCGCAGCTTATCGCCTGAAACGTATCTCTCGTCTCCACTCAGGCTGCCGTCCTCGCGGATCTCGCGAACCGCCAGCCGCGTCCCGCCCAGCCCCCACTCGTTCAGCTTGCTGTCCAGGATCCCGTCATTCAGCACAAACTCCGACTTCCTGCCACGCTTCAGTAGGTACAGGGGCGGCTGTGCGACATAGATGTAGCCCTGCTCGATTAACGCGCGCATGTGGCGGAAGAAGAACGTCAGCAACAGCGTGCGGATGTGACTCCCGTCCACGTCCGCGTCAGTCATGATAATGATGCGCCCGTACCTGCACTTCTCGGCATTGAACTCCTCCGACCCCGGCACCCCGCAACCGAGCGCGCTGATGATCGTCTTGATCTCCTCGTGCGAAAGCACCTTGTCCATCCGTGCTTTCTCGACGTTCAGAATCTTGCCTTTCAGCGGCAGGATCGCCTGCACGCGCGAGTCCCGACCCTGCTTCGCGGAGCCGCCCGCCGAGTCGCCCTCCACGAGAAACAGCTCGGACTCCCCCGGATCCTTGCTGCGGCAATCCCATAGTTTTCCCGGCAGATTGCCGCTCGATAGCGCACTCTTGCGCGTCGCCTCACGCGCCTTCCGCGCAGCCTCCCGTGCCGCGGCCGCCTGCACGCCTTTTGTGATCACGCGCTTCGCATCGCCCGGATTCTCCTCCAACCAGTTTCCGAGCTGTGCGTTCACCACCTGCTGAACGAACGACTCCACCTCGCTGTTCATCAGACGGTCCTTCGTCTGGCCCTGGAAGTCCGGCTCCCGGACCTGCACCGAAACAATGGCCGTCAACCCCTCGCGCCAATCTTCCCCCTTGATCTGCAAGTTTCCCTTCAGCAAGTTTGCCTTGCGTGCGTAGGCATTCAGCGTCCTTGTCAGGCCCATCTGGAAACCGGACAGATGTGTGCCCCCGTCGCGATTCTTGATATTGTTCGCGAATGCCAGGAGGTTCTCGGTGTATCCGTCGTTGAACTGAAAGGCGAGTTTGCAGGCGAGACCGTGCTCCTCATCCTGATCGCTGAGCACCTGAACCTTGTGCAGGCCCTCCTTGCCTTCGTTCATGTAATCTACGAACGCCCTCAACCCGTCCTGATACCAGAACTCCTCGCTTCGGTCGATCCGCTCGTCCACAAACTGAATCCGCAGCCCCTCCGTCAGATACGCCAGTTCGCGCAGCCGCGCGATCAACATCTCAGTACGGAAGTTCGTGTCTGCAAAAATCTCCGCGTCAGGCTTGAACTCGACACGCGTGCCGGTGTGCTTGGTCTCGCCAATTACCTCCAGTCCTTTGACGACCTTTCCGCGCTCGAAGCGCATCGCGTACACCTTGCCACCGCGCTCCACCTCGACAACCAGCCACTCAGACAGCGCATTCACGACGCTCACCCCTACGCCGTGCAACCCGCCACTCACCGAATAGGATTTCTGGTCGAACTTGCCCCCGGCATGGAGCACCGTCATCACGATTTCCAGAGAACTCTTGCCGTCAAGCTGGGGGTTCTCCGGTAGCGACTTCGCCTCCACGGGAATCCCGCGCCCGTTGTCACCAACCGTGCAACTCCCGTCCGCATTGATCTTCACGGAAATCGTATCGCAATAGCCTACAAGCGCTTCATCGACCGAGTTGTCCACCGCCTCCCAAACGAGATGATGCAGGCCGTGCATCATCGTGTCGCCGATGTACATCGACGGCCGCTTCCGTACGGCCTCGATCCCCTCAAGCACGCGAATACTGTCGGCATCATAGCTGCGAGGTTGTTCTGCCGGTGGTGCGCTCATGGAAGGTCATCCAACATATGCCCGCTCCTCAGATTCATTCACCGTGTCCCCGCCCGGTACGGAGCCGATGCGATACCGAACGCTCCTGACCGACGGCGCGTCGCTGTCGCGCCTCAGCACTTCGTTTAGCGCCTCCACGAGCCGCGGTCCGAAACGCCGGCTCAGGTGATACCCCGTCGCCTTCGCATCCACACGCACAACCAGCCGACCGTTCCACAAAGATTCGACGCGCGTCCTAGCCGCGTACGATTCCGGCACCACGCGGTGCCATGCCTCCGCCACGCACATCAGTCCCGCCGAAAGCCGGAGCGCGCCATCCGACACCACCCGCTCAGCCATGTCGCCCAACTTCGAGATCCCGCGCCCCCGCCAGTCACGTCTCCGGCGCAGCCAGAAGAGAGACTGGGAAGCCTGCGGCGCCTGTAACAGCCCGTTGGCTTCCAGAATCTCGCACCGTGACCGTCCCTTTTTCAAACTCGCGTCCTCCTAGGCAGTAACATTCCCCCACTACCCGCACTACCACCGAGCGTCCGGTCCGTCTGGTTTCCTTCCAAGTGCCTCTGCCGTCCTACACGTAAACTCAATCTATGAGAGATTCACCGGCATGACCACGTACTTGAAGTCCGAACCACTTGTCAGGACGCCGGGCTTGCCAGTTTCCTTGAGTTCAACCGTCGTCGTTTCTCCGCAAACCTTCAACGCCTCGATTAGAAACTCCGGATTGAAACCTATCGTAATCCCTTCACCCTCATAGTCTATTGGAAGCTCTACCTGCGCTTCGCCTCCTTCGGTGCTGCGGCTCGATAGCACCATCTTCGCGCGGCTGTCCGCTGAGGTCTTGGGAGAAATCTCCATCCGGATACCCTTGGACTCCATATTAGCCAACAGCGCGGCGCGCCGCACGCCACTCAGGAAGTCCACCGTCGCGAGTTCCGCCTTCTTGTCCAGATCGCGCGGCAATACGTCCTCCCACTTCGGAAAATGCCCCTCGACCAGGACACTGCTGATCGTCGCCCGCTCCGTTCGCATGATCACCTGATTCGACGAAACACGCACCTCCACTATCTCATCGGCATCAAAGTGCAACCGGCCTAATAGCCCCAGGGCTTTGCTCGGCACGATCGCCGAGATCTCCCCTCCCCCAACTTTTTCCAGGCTCGCCCCGGACAATGCCAACCGCCGCCCGTCGGTCGAAACCAGTCGCAGCCGCTTGCCATCTTTCTGCCACAAGACGCCGTTGATCGCGTACCGCGTGTTCTCCCTCGCCGCCGCAAAGAGCGTCTTCTCCGCCGCCTCACGCAACCGTCCCACTTTCAAGGTGAAATCCGGCTCACCCTCCATATCCGGCACAGGCGGAAACTCTCGCACGTCCTGGCCGACGATCTGAAAGTGGCTGTCCGCCCCTCGGATGTGCAACAGCCCCTCGATCAACTCAAAGGCCAGCGTCTCATCCCGCGACTCCCGGACAATCGCGACCAAGCGATCGCCGCTGACCAAGGTCTCCCCCTCGTCGGCCACCTCGACCTCCCGAACGCGGTAACGCAGGCCCACCTCCTGGTCGTAGGCCGTCAGCGTCAGCATGTCGTTCATGGCTGCCACGCGAACACATTGGAGAATCGGTTTGGGCGTACGGCTCAATGTTACCGCCGCCGTCGCGGATAACGCTTCGTATAAAGCAGCTCGATCACAGGTGCACTTCATCGTGGTTTCTCGTGTGGGCTGTCTACTACTATAAGACAGGATTTAGAATTAAGTTATTCGTATACCCTCTTATGGACTGTGGGTTGCGCACGGTGTCATGGGTGCATCGCGCAAGCCGCAGATGGGACTAATCTTACACGCCCGACAACGTGCCGTCCACGTGGGATAACCTGTGGGCCGACTTGTGCGGGCTCGTGCGGCTGCTTACCTGAGAGCACACCGGCTGTCTAACCTCCCGGATGCCTGCTGGTCCCTGCTCCGCAGTTGCCAGCTTATCCACATCGTCCCGTGCTGCTGCTGTGAGATGCCACGCCGAACGTAGCGTCGGTCCTCCGTGGCCGACGGGAAACACCGACCGCTGGGCCGAGAATCCTTTCTCGGTCTGCCCGACAGCAGGATTCTCATACTGCAACGCCTGCGGGATCCGATTCCCACTGGCGTGCGTGCGAGAAGGGATTCTCGCACCAGCGTCGTCCCGGACCGGACCTCGCGGAGCCGATCCCAGGGGCAAGAATCAGTTCCGGCGAAGCGAGCCTTCGATTTCCTCCAGGCGGCTGCAGAAGGCGACGTCTGTGTTTCGCCGCTGACCAATAAGCCTGTGGGCGTGTAAGACCGTCGTGTGGTCTCGGCCCCCGAAGAAGCCGCCGATCTCACCCAGGCTGTGCTCTGTGAGTTGTCGGGCGAGGTACATGCAGACCTGCCTGGGCAATGCGATCGAGCGGCTGCGTCGCCGGCCCTGCAAATCAGAGAGTCTCACACCAAATCGCTCTGTTACCGCACTCATGATGTCCTGTACCTGGATCGTCTGAGTCGCGACCGCTTCCGCTTCGCCGAGTGCCTCCCGAGCGAGAGCCAGATCGATAGGCGCCGCTCCCTCCAGGGCGGCCAAGCCACGCAGCCGCGTCAGCACTCCCTCCAACTCCCGTGTGTTCGACTTTGCCCGCGATGCGATGTGGAGAACCACGTCTTCAGGGAGCGCCATCCCGCGGAGCCGCATCTTCTTCTGGATAATTGCCATCCTTGTTTCGAGGCCCGGAGCGTCGATTCGCGCAACCAGGCCCCAGTTGAAGCGGCTCACCAGGCGCTCTTCGAGGCTCGGGATCTCGGACGGCGGTGAGTCGGCCAGGAGAATGATCTGCTTCTGCATCTGGTACAACGTGTTGAATGTGTGGAAAAACTCCTCCTGCGTCCGCTCCCGCTTCGCCAGAAACTGAATGTCGTCGATGACTAACAGGTCCACGTGGCGGTACCGGTACCGAAAGCTATCCAGCGCGCCCTTCTCGATCGCCTCGATGAAGTGGTTCACGAAGGTCTCGCAGCTCAGGTACATCAACTGTGTCGCCGGCGAGTTTTCCAACACCTCCTGGCAGACGGCCTGCCCGAGGTGTGTCTTGCCCAGGCCAACGCTGCCGTGGATGAACAGCGGGTTGTACGCGGTCCCTAGCGCCTGGCTGACCGCGACGCAACTCGCGTGCGCCAACCGGTTACAGGCGCCAGTCACGAAGTTGTCGAAGATGTAGTCGGGGTTCAGTCGCAACAGCCCGGTGTCGCGTTCGAAAGCCAAGTCGCTCATCGGATGGGCGTCGGGCCAGGTCTGCCCTTGGGTCGGCCCGGTGGTCCGCGCTGCGAATTCTACGGAGATGAGTCGCCCGGTGGCCGCCTGCGACCCTTCCACGAAGGCCTGCACGCAGTGCTTCCTCATGTACGTCAATTGGGCCTCGTCGGCGGTGTACACAACGAGTCGGCCCGAACGCAACGCACCGGGTTCCAGCTGTGCGAACCAGCCCCGCCCTACCCCGGGAAAGTGGTTCCTCACGTACACCAGAATCTCCCCCCAGACAGCCTCGCTCAATCTGCTCATGTTGTGTTCTCGGGCACAAAAAAGGGCGGTCGCCTTCCAGAATCAGGCTCCGTCCCGAATAAGTCACGTAACTACTTTTATGAAAAGTAGTTATGAGATTTTAACGCATGTCACAGGCGCGGATATGTTAACCGGGGCTCACCCCGAAGACAACTGTGAATTCTGTCGCATCAGGAGGATTTTGCCGGGCACCCGGGTCGCTCCGGAGCCTGGAAAATGGAGCGTTGGCCTCCCGCAGCCAGCAATGAACACCAAGTCTCTGATCAGAGCCACGCCCCCCCGTGGCGAAGCGGTGATCGCTCGCCAAGCGAGCCCCGGTATATGGGTGAAAACCGTTCCATCACGAGGGCGGCTCCCGTCCTCCCGGAAACTGTCATGGACCCGCCGGTGCTACAGGCAGAATGCCGCACTTGCCTGCCGATCACTTATGCGTATACTACGGGGTTCGGATAGATTCCAATCAGGGGTATATAAGCGACCTCGTACAAACGTTGTTGTCCATTGCGCGTCGCCGGCCCAGGGCAACACCTTTTAGCTTCCGCCATTGTCAAGCTTGGAGAAACACCGCCAGCTATGGAAACGACATTGGATCTTGCGACCATTTTCCAGCAGGAAACGTTCGACGACGGTGCATACGACGCCCTGAAGCAACTTGCCTTCTCCAATACCGAATCCATCAATCGTCTGAAAGAACTGATGGCCGGCATCGCCGGGGATGACGGCGGGGACGCGGCCGGGCGTAACATGAAACTGGGTATGAGCCACCTGCTCTTGGACAATGCATCCGAAGCGGCTGCGTGGCTCGAGAAAGCGCCGCCCTGCGCCCAGAGGAGCTACTATCTCGGCATGGCTTACCGGCAGATGAGGCGGTATACCGACGCGCTCGCCGAGTTCGAGAATGCCAGGCGCGAAGGATGGAACGGTATCGTCTGCCGATGCCACGAAGCGGAATGCCTCCTCCTGGCCGGGCAACCGGACAGAGCCCGCGAGATCATCGAGCAAACGGCATCCGAGGGTAAGGAACAAGCCGACTGGCACTACGTTCGAGGACGAATCTCCCAGGAGGACGGCGACGTCGAGCAGGCTATCGAGCATTACGAGAAAGCGCTCGACTTCGACGAGGATCATCCGTGGGGGATGTTCCATCTGGCCTATCTGCTGGACTTGCATGGGTCAGATGAGCGGGCCATGGACCTCTACTTGATCTGTTCCGAGCTGCCCGTCGTGTATGCCGATGCCTTGATCAACCTTGCCGTCAATCACGAGGACCGATGCGAGTACGAAAAGGCGGCACAGTGTTTGCGTCGCGTGTTGAAGGTCAACCCGAACAATAGGAGGGCGCGGCTTTATCTCAAGGACGTTCTCGCAGCGTGCGAGATGTTCATCGACGAGCAGCAGATTAAGGAAGAAGAGACACGAAACGCGGTGCTGGATATTCCCGTGACCGATTTCGAGTTGTCCGTTCGCAGCCGTAATTGCCTCAAGAAGATGAACATCCTCACGCTGGGCGATCTCCTCAAGACGACGGAAGTGGAACTCTTGTCGTACAAGAACTTCGGCGAGACTTCCCTCAAAGAGATCAAAGTGATGCTGACGCAGAAGGGGCTCTCCCTCGGGCAATACAGCGACGAGGACGACGCGGCTTCTCCACTCGGCCAGGCTCCCGTTCCCAGCCAAGGTGATTTGGAGGTGTTGAGCAAGCCCGCCTCGATGCTCAAGCTCTCCGTTCGCTCCAGAAAGTGCCTCCAGCGGTTAAGAATCAACACGATTGGCGAGATCACCGCGAAGACAGAAGCCGAGTTACTCGGATCGAGGAATTTCGGGCAGACGTCGCTGAGTGAAATCAAGAGTTGTCTCGCTGACTTGGGCCTTTCACTCAAGGGTTCCGAGTGAGGCTCTCGATTCTCGCGCTGCTGCTCACCCCGCGCGGCGAAGGAGCAAACGCGTTGTTGCCGAACACACACGCCGATGCCGCGCCGCGAAAGTACGAGAGCACCCCGTCGACCTCTCCGCGAGGTCTCTGGCATCGGATGCGAGTTTGGCTCGGTCGCGCCGGCCCCATGCCCAAGCTGGCGATGGCAT
This sequence comes from Planctomycetota bacterium, assembly GCA_043813895.1. Classification (GTDB taxonomy): domain Bacteria; phylum Planctomycetota; class Phycisphaerae; order UBA1845; family UTPLA1; genus CAZTAR01. Next base: position 20,776 of record JBDRKQ010000200.1, on the reverse strand, counting down.
TCGGCTTCCTCACGCTCCTGCTAATCGGATGTTTGCACCTCACGGAGACGGGTCCATGGCAGCCCGCGCCGGCAAAGCCGATACTGACCCCTCCCTCCGTCGACCGACTCGTACGAGTGCGCCTGAGCACGGAAGGAAAACGTGAAGCCGACATCCTGTCGGTGACGACTTGCTTCAGAATCACGGATGCCGTCACGGGCTCCGTGCTGGTCGACCGCCACACTGCGGTGCGACGCGCAGCCGTCCGGTGCAGTCATGCTGCCGGCGGGATTGATTTCAGAGGTGAACATCTGCCGGGTTCGGATGTCCTGCTGACACCCGAATACGACGCATCGATTATCCTGAACGGCAAAACATACCGCGGCGAATTGCGGATTCAGCGTCGCGAAAACCAACTGATCTTCGTCAACCAGGTGGACATCGAGTCGTACTTGTGCGGCGTATTGCGAGGCGAACTGCACCGCTACTTTCATCGCGAAGCTTTTATGACGCAGGCGATCGCCGCGCGCACATATGTCCTCTACAACATGCAACGCACACCGTCCAACAGGATCTGGGACGTCCTCAACAACGAAAGCAGCCAGATGTATATCGGTGTTAGCGGCGAAGACAGGATCGCGGTTGATGCCGTCAAGGAAACCGGCGGACAGGTGTGTGTCTGGGATGACGGAGGTGTGGATAGGCTGTTCTGCACGTACTATTCTTCGACTTGCGGTGGAGTGACGCAGAGGGTCAGTCAATTCAGACCGAATGAACCCGGGGTGCCTCCCCTTTGCGGAAATGTCCTCTGTCGGGACTGCTACCTCGCGCCCCACTATCGGTGGGGCCCCGTCAGCGTTTCCAGGGCTGAAGTGACCAAACGCGTTCTTGCCCGCTATCCGAGCCTGCGCCGCCTGGGGACCATCGAGGCAATCAAACCGAAAGATCGCGGCGCCGATGGTCGGATCACGCACGTCGAGCTCGTCGGCGCCGACGGCAGCATCGGCACGCTGGTCGCCGAAGACTTCCGACTGGCCGTGGGTGGCCGAACGATCAAATCCACCTGCTTCGATCTTGAGATCGACGGTGACGATTTCGTATTCAAAAACGGCAAGGGCTATGGACACGGCGTAGGGTTGTGCCAGCACGGCATGGAAGCAAAGGCCCGGCGCGGCTGGAATCACGAACGCATCCTCGCCACGTACTACCCAGGCGCCAAGATCAAGACGGCCTATTAGCGTCATTTCACGGGGCAAGACGCTTTGGGTTATACTCCAAGGCGCAGCCGGCATCCTGCACAAAAACCGGCGAGATTCGTAGGACAAAGATGGCAAGCGATTGGACACTGCGGCAGGAGATCTGTGACGTCGGCCGACGGATCCATCAGCGCGGGCTGGTGGGTGGAACTGACGGAAACATCTCCGCGCTGGCAGGCGGCGGGCTGATCCTGATATCGCCCAGCGGGTCCTGCCTTGGCATGATGGAGCCCGGAGATCTCGTCTTGATCGATTTCACGGGCCGCGTGATGTCCGGCCGGGGAATACCTTCCAGCGAGCATTGGATGCACGCCACGGCGTATACACAGCGGCCGGACGTGACCGCCATCGTACACGCCCATCCGCCGCTGACCGTTGCGTTTACCGTGGCGGGCGTGCCCATGTCGCCGTGCGCGTTGCCGGAAGTCATCATTGCGTTCGGTCGAGTCCCCGTCACCGCCTACGCGACGCCGTCCACGGACGAAGGCGCCGGCGTGATCCGCGACCTGATCAAACAATTCGACGTATTGGTGCTCGACCGGCACGGTTCGTTGACCGTGGGTAAGAGCGTGACGGATGCCATGTACAAACTGGAGAAACTTGAACATGCGGCGCAGGTCATGTTGACGGCGCACCAGTTGGGCGGCGTTCAGGATCTGCCGCCGGAGGAAGTCGCGAAACTGGCGGACCTTCGCACACGCCTCGGCCTGGGCCGGGCGGAGGATATCGCCCCGTCTTGTCTTCCGCCCGCGTACCGGGGAACGGCAAGCCCGGGCAAGCCGTGACAAAGCCGGCCGGGTCGGTCCGACCCAAGATAGGAACAAAGAAACTGGACAAGGCCGTCCGTCCCTGTGGAGTGCTGCATCGGCAAGGACGCGTCTTCGACCGAAGCAATCGCGATGATTCGCAATCGACCGAAACTCAATGGCGTGTTGACCGGTCTCGCCGTCACGGTCGTGTGCGCGACGGCGTTCTTCATCTTTGATGCAGGGCGGCAAATCGAGCTGTCGCTCTTCGATCAACGCGTCAGGCTGTGTAACAACCTCAAACCCGACGCACCGATCGTCCACGTCGATATTGACGACGGCGCGTTAGATGAAGTCGGCCGGTGGCCCTGGCGAAGAAGCCAACTCGCCGAGATTATCCGCACGCTGGATGAGTTCGGGGCCAAGTCCATCGTTGTCGATCTCTTGCTCAGCGAATACGAGGAACCGTTCATAGATCACCCCCGCTATGGTCCCTTTTCCGATGTCGAGCCGGACGTGCAAATCGTCGGCGAGCTTTCGGAAGAGAACGACGTCTTCGGTGATCTCGAGCTTGCCGCCGCCATCCGCTCCGCCGGCAACGTGTACCTTGCTTCCCAGTTCAACATCTTGCCGCCCGGCGTGCCGGACCCGTTCGAGCGACGGCTCCGCGCATGGTGGAAACCGGATCAAAACAACACGCCGAACGATGTCATCGATGCCTTCGAGCTGCGCGACACCCGTGAAGATCGGGCTCAAATCCGCCGAGAACTGCTCCTTTTGCGCCTACGACACAGCCTGCTCGACGACTTCACCCTGAGTGATACGGAGCTGGCTGCGCGGTTGAATTGCGGTCTGACCGAGGTGTCCGCCGTACTCGCGGGCGTCAAGGCCGATGTCGCGCGCGAACTGGTTGCCGCTTGCTTCCATGTCGGCGATGCGACGCCTGAAAGAGACGCCGTGCTGGCTGCGGTTCTTCACGACGCTAAAGACAAGTACAACGCGGATCGGGCCGACGTCCTGTCCGCGTATCGCCACAACCTGGGACTTGCAGCCCTCCGACACTCCACATATTCCGTTGGTGCAGACGCGCTGGCACGATTTCACCGTGCGATCGGCGCCGTTCCCCCCCATTTCTTCCTCGCGAATTCCGCCCATCGAATCGCGGTCGTGAACTTCAGCCCCGATATCGATGGTGCTGTTCGCCGCGTGCCCATCGTCGTTAACTACGAAGGCCGGGCGGTGTTGCACCTGGGCTTGGCGGTTGCCTGTGACATGCTCGGCCTCGACCCGCAAGGCATCACTGTCTCCGACGATAACACCCTCGCCATCCCCGCCGCCGGCGGCGGCGAACCGTGTCGCGTCCCGCTCGACAGCGAAGGCAAGCTGATCATCCCATGGACGAACACCGCGAAACACTGGCGGGCCGGTCAAGACTTCCATCACGTGTCCGCCGCTAAAGTGTGGTCCATCGTCGACAGGCGGCGCGAGATCGAAACCAACGAGACCGCGATCAACTACATGCTCGCCGACGTGGTCGCCCTCACCAAAGGCGAGATCACACTGGCCGGCTCCGAGGAAGACGCAGCCGCGCACGCCGTCGTGCAGGCGGACAACCAGTATCGTACGAAGGTCAACAGGCAGCTCGAGTTGCAACGACTGGCGCACTTGGCTCGTCTTCAACAGGTGTCGGGTGGCGAAGCGAAGGCCCGCCGCTTGGAACAGGAAGCGGCCGTGCTGTTAGAGGAGATTCAGCGCGATCAACAACTCGCAATCTCCGCCGTCGAGCTGGCCTGTAAAGAGTTGGGCGAAATCTCCCCCGAGGAGTTCGCCACGGATGCCGCACTGCGGGAGGAGGCGAAACGCTACCGTTGGGCGAAAGAAGTCATCGATACCGACATTGCCCGTCACGCCGCGGCCAACGCGTTCCTCCGTCATGCGATCAAGACGCTGGAAGCGGAGGTCGCAGATGAGCTCGAGGGCAAGCACGTATTCCTAGGCTTTGCCGCGACGGCTGCGGGGGATATCGTCGTCAGCCCGATCGATCCAAGAACGCCCGGCGTGATGTGTCACGCCCAAGTGCTCAATGCGTTCTTGCAGGGACGATTTATTTCCCCGCGGAATCGGTGGGTAGACTTGCTCTTGTGCATCGCCCTCGGCACGCTTGTGAGCTTCGTCACAGCGGTCCGCGGGCCGAAGTTCGCACTCCTCACGGCCCTGATCGTGATACTCACCTACACCCTACTGAACGCCTACGTCTTCTTCTTGAACTTCGATCGCTGGATCGCCCTCGCCGGCACGCTCGTCACGATGGCAATCGTGTGGGCCGTCGTCACGCTCTTTCGCCAGCTCACAGCGGAACGAGAACGGAGATTCTTCGCCAAGCAGTTGGGGCAGTACACGTCGCCCGCCATTGCCGCCAAGATCGCCGAGAGCCCGGAGGCCGCCCAGGCCTTCAAGTCCGTCCAGACCCGCGACGTCACCTGTTTCTTCAGCGACCTCAAAGGCTTTACGACCATCACGGAGCAGGTCGATGCGGAGGTCGTCCAGTACGTCCTCAATACCTACCTCGAAGCCATGAGTCGGGCGATCTGGTCCACCCGCGGCCTCATCAACAAGTTCATGGGCGATGGAATCATGGCCTTCTTCAACGCCTCCGTTGATCCCGTGACGGACCATCCGCACGTCGCCTGCGAAGCCGCCCTGATCGCCTTCGATGAACTGGAGAAACTCAAACGTGCGCAAGCAAGCCACCCGGCGGGCGGGATATTCGAGCGGCTCGAGATGCGCGTCGGGCTCGCGAGCGGAACCTGCAAGAACGGCGACCTGGGCTCCGAATTGAAGGCCGACTATACAGTCATCGGAGACGTCGTAAACCTGGCCGCGCGCCTCGAACCCGCCAACAAGGTCTTCGGTACGCGAATCATGATCTCCGGCTCCACACACGACGCCGTCGCCGACCATTACGAGTTCCGCTACCTCGCCGAGCTTCAGGTCAAGGGCAAAGCGAAGACCGTTCCCGCATACGAAGTGGTTTGCCGAAAGGGCGAGCTGAACGACGAGCAGAGGGCGTACATCGAGCGCTTCGAGGCAGGCGTGGAACTCTACAAGCGGCGACAATGGGACGACTGCATCGTCCATTTCACGCGGATGCTCGCCAGGAGAGTGGACGACCCTGGCGCCAGTCGATACATCGACGCGTGTCAGGAATTCAAGACATTCCCCCCGCCGGACGACTGGGCCGGCGCACTCGAACTAAAAGAGAAGTGAACACAAGAGCAACGCCAGCGGTTTTGCGGCCCTGATATACCGCCAGAACAAGGCTTGCCGTTTGGCGGCCCGCTATGCCGCCAACCCGCCCCGCCTCGCCTATAATGCCCCCGAAAACACCGGTGAACAATAAAATGAAAACACCCAGCGAAACAGACTTCCTGAACATCGACGCCATGCTCTCCGACGAAGAGCGCCAGATTCGCGATACCGTCGCCAGATTCGTCGACGAACGCGTTCTGCCGACCATCGCCCAGGCATTCGAAGATCACAGATTCCCCGCCGAGCTTGTGCCGGAAATGGCCGCCCTCGGCGTCCTGGGCTGCAACTACGAAGGCTACGGCTGCGCGGGCCTCAACGAAGTCTGCTACGGGCTTATCTGTCAGGAACTCGAGCGCGGCGATAGTGGCCTGCGGAGCTTCGTCTCCGTACAGGGAAGCCTCTGCATGTACCCCATCCTCACCTATGGCAGCGACGAACAAAAAGAACGCTGGCTGCCTCCTATGGCCCGTGGTGAAAAAATCGGTTGCTACGGCCTCACCGAGCCGGACGGCGGCTCGGACCCCGGCGCCATGAAGACGCGCGCCGTGCGCAAAGGCGGCGATTGGGTCCTCAGCGGCGCGAAGATGTGGATCACCAACGGAACCCTCGCCGATGTGGCCGTCGTATGGGCCAAGACCGATGACGGCGTCCGCGGGTTTCTCGTCGAGAAGGGAACGCCTGGATATACCACGCGCGATATCCTGCGAAAGTTCTCGCTTCGCGCATCGGTGACTTCTGAACTATTCTTCGACGACGTCCGTGTGCCGGACGAAAACGCCCTGCCAAAAGGCGTCGGGCTCCGTTGTCCGTTGAGCTGCCTGAACCAGGCGAGATACGGCATCGCCTGGGGTGTCATTGGTGCGGCCGTCGCCTGCTTCAAGGAAGCCCTCGAGTTCAGCAAGATCCGCGTGCTCTTCAAGAGACCGCTGTCGCACACACAAACCATTCAGCGCAGATTGGCGGAGATGTGCCGCCGCATAACCACGGCGCAGTTGCTCGCGCTTCAACTCGGCCGTCTCAAGGACCAGGGCGCCGCGCACGCCGCACAAGTCTCGCTCGCGAAGTGGAACAACTGCCGCATGGCCCTCGACGTCGCCCGCGACGCGCGCGATATCCTCGGCGCCGGCGGCATCAGCATCGAGTGCAGCCCCATTCGACACATGCTCAATCTGGAAAGCGTAATCACCTACGAAGGCACGGAAACGATCCATGAACTGATCGTCGGTGCCCAACTCACCGGCGCCGACGCCTTCTAGAGCTCCGTCACGCGTCCTGTTAGGGATACAAGGGTAAGATGGGTGCCACTGGCGGCTTGCCCGCCAGTGCGGCACGGGCAGACAAGCTGCCCGCGGCATCCATCAGTTGACCAGTGACAGAGCACTAGAGCAGTGAACGATCGAGTGTGGTGTAGACCTCACGACGCGGCTTGCCGTTTGGCGGTTAGCCTGCCACTGGCCCGACTTGGGTACCCCTGTCGTCTTGCCCGCCAGTGTTCTGTGCGACATCTCGCGCAAGCCGATCACCGAGTGTAAGGCCCTTCCTCCTCGTCGCCCTCCGTGCCTTCATCCTCCTGCTCGCTGTCGTCCGAAGCCTCGCCGAACTTCCAGGTGTCGGCCTCTTCCGCGTCGTCGATCTCTCGCTCCATATGCCGGAACATCTTTTCTTGAAGCGGTTGGAGCCGGCGATAGATGGCAAGCGTCGCCTCATAGGCAGCGATCATCCGGTCGAGCTTCTGCGACAGCTCAGCCGAGCGAAGGATCTGCCACTTCGTCAGACACTCCGGCTCTTTGATCGTCGAGAAGGCGTCACACTTGAAGCCCAACCGTCCGCTGCCCTCGCGGTTGAAGAACTCGCACTCGCTGCATTGGATCATCGCCAAGCCCCGTCTGTCGCCGAAGAACGGTTCGGTAAGTGCCATCCATGTGGCACTATGTTTCATGCAGTAGTCTGCACCGCCGCGCGATTACAGCACATAGTCGCCGACAGTCGGCGCCCGCTTGTTGAATCGCTCACAGTCCGATCTGTACCAGTCCCGCAACATCTCCCTGGCCTCACGAAGTCGGGTTGGGCGGCGCCGTTCAGATTCCGCGCAGCCCTCAACAAATGACTGCCGATGTGCGTTGCGCCTCTGAATCCGATTCTGGGAATACGGGTCGGCGCAGCCAGCCCACATGGCCGCGAGACATAGCAGCGACAATGTCAAGGAGAGCCGTGCTGTTCTACACATCCAACACCCCCTCGCGCAGCCGCGACGTCGCCGTGCCTCGATACGGAATCCGCCGTTGGCCGGATAGGTATGGGAGATTGTATCACCGGCGCCCGGTCACGGTTGTATGCGGAACAGACCGGCGGGACCATACACAACATCGGCCAGTAGGGGCGAGATAATGCGTTGGATTGGACATGCCCGCAACAATCAGGATACACCATAACGCAAATAGGATAAAAAAGACGCAATGAATCCAGTGTATTGGTTGTGACGCCGGCGCGCAGCAGGGTGTTCCACGTGGAACGCTTACCAGCTAGTGCTTTGTCACGCATAAATATGCGGGTTGGGTGGTACGGGCGTCTCGCCCGTGCAAGAACATGGCGACGCGATTTCGAACGGGCGGCACGCCCGTACCCCCCAATGGTTTAGGTGTGACACAGCACTGGCATATCCTGGCAATAGGGGCGTCGTTACGAATCGGGTCGCGGGTGTGTGTTGACGGTCGTTACGCCGAAACGGAGCGGAAGCACGCCCCACTCGCAAACACTGCTCGAGACTCAAACTGATCGACTGGCGTGAGTTACTTCTCAGTCGCCGGGACGGGATTCGTCACGATCGCATGAAAGCGAGTTTCTCCTCATCTCATAAGGACAGCGTGATCTGCGTTTGAGAGGCAGCTTGCTGATCGTTGCTCTTTGGTGTAACTGAATGTTTTACAGAGAGTTGCGCAACGATCACTTCGGAAAGCTACTCGGTTTGCGTGAAGAGGTGCTTCAGAGGGTGTGACGTCCGCAGGGAAGATGTCGCCGCAGCATCCCGCCCTGCTGCGGTGCCGGACCCTCGGACGTTCCACGTGGAACGAATACCCGGGACCTGCGACCGGATGCCTTGTGCAAACCACGCAACCTTACTAGAATGCCGCGCTCTTCGCCCGGAGGCGTGTCCGGGTGCGCCATGTTGCCCCGCGGAGGTACGCATGACCAAGACACAAAAACGGCTCGGCAGGGGCCTATCCTCGTTGGTGGCCTCTGAGCTTCGGCTGGAGGACGCGGGCGGTGAACTGCCTCAGTCTGCGGCGCGGGCCGCCATTGATCGCGTCGCGGCTGGCGCCACCGCCCACAGGCTGATGTCGCTGCCGGTTGACCAAATTCGACGAAACCCCATGCAACCACGCCGCGCGTTCGACGAAGACGCGCTGGCGTCTTTGGCTGAGTCCCTTCGGGATAAGGGGGCGCTCCAGCCGATCGTGGTCCGGCCGGCTGAGAGCGGCTACGAACTCGTCGCCGGCGAACGGCGGCTGAGAGCTGCGAAGATCGCGGGGCTGCGAGAGCTACCCGCAATCGTGCGAGGCACGAAAGACGAGGAACTCCTTGAGCTCGCTCTCGTGGAGAATATCCAGCGCGCGGATCTGAATCCGGTTGATCGAGCCCGCGGGTATCGGGCGCTGCAAGATCGCTTCGGTCTGTCGCACGAGGAGATCGCGGGACGGATGGGCGAGGATCGAACCACGGTCACGAATTACTTGCGGCTGCTCGAATTGCCCGACGGCGTTCTTGAGATGCTGGCTGACGGTTGGCTGAGCACGGGTCATGCGAAAGCGCTGCTTGGAACCACAGACAATCAGGCCCGGATATCTCTTGCATCAAAGGTGAGGGATGAGGGGTGGTCGGTTCGGAGGCTCGAGAAGGTTGTGGCGGCGTCGAAGACGCCGAAAGATGCCGATAAGCCGAGTCGCCAGGTGCGGCCGGCCGTTCGTGACCTGGAAGAACTCTTGTCAATCGCACTCGGCACAAGGGTGGAGATTCACGAGGGTAGGCGTCGCCACACGGGGCGGATATTCGTACAGTACTCCAGCCTTGATGATTTCCAGCGAATTGCGTCGAAGTTGGGTGTTGTGGAGGATGTTGAATAAGGGCCTTGCGGCAGCGCGAAGGCCAGGGCTGCGAAGAGCGATGTGGCCGAGAACGAGGCGTCTTTGTGAACTCGGATTGGAGAGTTCTTGGTGGTGCAGAACAGCGGGATGTCAGCTAGATACCAGGGTTCGAGGAAGGGCGGGCTCTTCGGCGATGTCCTGGTTGCGGTGTGCGCGTGCGTGCTGACAGTGGCGATTGTGGGCTCCGCGGTTTACTTGTCGTGGAAACTCTACGATCGCCATCGATGGCGAGAGCAGATTCGGACAGTCATCGCGTCGCTGGAGAACCGGACGCCGGCTGAACTCGAAGAGCGGGTGAACCAGTTGAAGGCAATGCCGAAGCTGGCCAGGTATGTGCTGCCGGAGATTCGCAGGACGCTTCATGAGGCTGAGTCGGAGGAGCAGATGTGTGCGGCGATACAGATATCGCGCGCATTCGTTGACCACAAGAAGATTAAGAAGGCATTATTCAGACTTCGAACATCTGAGCATGAGGCGATCGCGGCTGCGGCCGTGGAGGCCCTGAGTCGGGTCGAGCCGGCCGAGGAGGCTGCCGGGATGCTGGGGGAGTGCCTTGGGGGGACGGAGGAGTATCCGATTGCCGCGGCGGCGGCGGACGAAGCGTGCGCGGGCCTGGTGCGGCTGGGGGAGCCGGGGCGAAAGGAGATGGAGCGTCGGCTCGACGTTCTTTCGCCTGCTCGTCGGCTGTGGGTGGTGGGGTATGTTCGCGCCATGGCGCCGGTGGATTCGAGTGCGTGGCTGGAGATGTTCAGGGCGGATGAGGATGAGCGGGTGCGTGCGGCTGCCGAGGCGGTGCTGCAAATGCTTGCGACGCACGAGGACAGGGGAGTTGTGGGGGCGCCGAGGAGTTCAGCCGACGCCACGGAAGCAGTTGGAGCCGGCGGCGGGTCCGGACCGTTTTGACGGGTTGCGTGCGGGTGGAATGTGTGTCACTGTGCTTGGGGAGTGGCACACGAGTCGGTGGCGAGAGGGGAATCTCGGAATGGCTTTGGGCGGTTGAGACGACATAATGGGGGGAGGCGACGTCGGTGCCGGGAAGGTGATTGGCACGGCGGAGAAGGGTGTGTGTTCTTCGTGGGCCACTGGGGGCCGACGCGACGACAGGACCCTCGCTTGCGCTTCGAGTTGGTGTGGTGAGGTGACAGGGGGGCGAGATGCTGCGTTGTTGCCCAGTTACGGCGACAAAGTGGAACTTGGTCCTGCTGGTATTGCGAAAGAACGGGCGTAACAAGGCGCTGGGTGTGCCAGGACGGTGACACTGGCCGCAGCGAATCGTGGAGTGTCTTGTGGAGGAGTTTTTCTTCTCATTCCTGGATCAGTGGTCTTACATCGGCCTCATTCTGGTATTACTGGCCGCGGGCTTCGGCCTTCCGATACCGGAAGATATCCCGCTGCTGGCGGCAGGGTGGTTGGTCCACAAGGGCGAGGCCGACCTGGGGCTGATGATTGCTGCTGCGCTGATCGGCGTCATGCTCGGTGATACCGTGATCTTCGCGCTGGGCCGGCGGTACGGGATGCAGATATTCGAGCATCGTTTTCTGCGCTGGATAGCGAAGCCATGGCTTCTCGACAAGGCAGGGCGGATGTATCGCGACCACGGCGCGAAGATCCTCTTTGCTGCCCGATTCTGGCCGGGTCTTCGCGCCATCGTCTTCCTGAATGCGGGCATCTTTCGGGTCCGTTACTGGAAGTTTCTGGCAATTGACGGCGCTGCGGCGCTCATCTCCGTTCCACTTTGGGTGTGGGCCGGGTGGAAGTTCAGTGGGCAGATCGAAAGCATGCTCGGTGGCGCGCGGCTGACTTCATTTGTGATGGGCGGCCTTCTCGGCGGTGCGCTGATTGTCTGGTTGGTGTGGGAGTACTATCACAACCTCCGCAAGAAGAACCGGCCTCTTGGTGATGTCGCTGGCGCCGAGGTTGTGCGGTCCGCCCCACTGGTTTCTCAGAAAGATCAGGTCGGCAGGCCGAGTATCGTTGGTAAGGTGGTGAAGAATCCTAGAATGGGGGTGGACACTTCAGCGAGGGTGTAGTGCTGCGCGCGTAGACTGGCGGGCAGCCGCCAGTGGCAGAAGGGTCGCCAAACGGCAAGCCTTTTTGTGAAGCCCGCCTCGATTCTCGTATCTTTGAGGTATAACGTTCGAGCAGCTTGACTTCGTCCGCAGTGGTCGATGGTTTGGTTGGTCACGGGGCTTGGTGTCGAGATTGTCCCTCGCTTGCGCTTCGGGCTGGTGTAGACGTTCGACGCGGGGGGGCGCTACAGTTGATGTTGCAGCTCGGCCAGCAGGCCAATCTGTCATGGGCCCGGTCGGTTCGAGTACGATATAGCCATGGCCCTTGTTACGTTTCTGCCTTCCGCCCGCTCCACGACGGTTGTAGACGGTACGTCGTTGTTGGACTCCGCCGGGCAGGCTGGTGTGACGATTGCGGCGCCGTGCGGCGGTGAGGGCGCGTGCGGCGAGTGCCGTGTGCGGATCGAGTCCGGCTCGGTCGAGCGAGTTTCGCGTGGTTGTCTCTCGCCGGACGCATTGGCCGAGGGCTGGGTCTTGGCGTGTGGCTGCCGTGTCGTTGGGGATGTTACTGTTGGCGTGACGGAATCGGAGGATGGCGAGGCGGCACAGATTGTCACCGGGGAGGGCGGTGGCATCTCCTCGCGGGCCGTAGCTCCCCAGACGGCGGCGTTTGAACCGCCGGCCGTCAAACATCATTTGCTGGTCGAGTCCCCGTCGATCGAAAGTTCTTTCAGTGACTTGGAGCGGCTCGTTCGGGCAATCCGGGCCGGTGCAGGCATTGAGACCGTCTCCGCCGGTTTGCCCGTTCTCCGGGAACTTGCCGGATCGCTCCGGTCGGCGGACGGTCGGGTGACGGCCACGGTCGACACCGGCGACCGTGCGGGTGCGGCCGAGATCGTCCGCATCGAGCCTGGCGACACGACGACCCAACAGGCGGGGCTGGCGATCGATGTGGGCACGACCACGTGTGTGGTGAGCCTCATCGATCTTGCCGGCGGGCACACGCTCGGCACGGCGGCCGACTACAACGGCCAGCTTTCGCGAGGCGCTGACATCATCAGTCGCATCAACTACGCCAAGACGCCGGAGCGAACCGATGAGCTTCGCCGTCTTGTGTTGAATACGATCAACGGCTTGATCGAACACCTTTGCGCGGAGCATGGCGTCGGCACGGCGCAGATCGACAATGCCGCCATCGCGGGCAACACGACGATGGTACACCTTCTGCTCGGCTTGGATCCCGAGTATATCCGTCTCGAACCTTACACGCCGACCGTGAATCACCTGCCGCGATTGCGCGGGCGCGAGGTCGGCCTGACGATGAACCCAGAGGCGTACGTCCGCTTTGCGCCAGGTGTGGGAAGCTATGTCGGCGGCGATATCACAGCGGGCCTACTCCAGACTGCCTTTGCCGCCGGCAGCCACGATATCCGCCTCTTCCTCGATATTGGCACCAACGGAGAGGTCGTCGTCGGAAACAGTGAGTGGCTGATGGCCTGTGCGGCATCGGCCGGACCAGCCTTCGAGGGGAGCGGCGTCGGCTGCGGCATGCGTGCCGGTCCCGGGGCGATCGAACGTGTTCGGATCCACCCCGAATCCGGCGAGGCCGCGGTGACGGTGATCGGCGGCGGGCGGCCGCGCGGTGTTTGTGGTTCGGGGATGATCGACCTATTGGCCGAACTCCGGGCGTGCGGACTACTCGATCCGGCCGGCCGGCTCGATCCCTCGCGCGGTGGCGGGCGGATCAGCCAGGCCGCAGGCGGCGGTCGAAACCTGGCGTACACAATCGTTCGCCCGGGTGATGCCGAGACAGGCAAGCCGATCGCGATTGATGAGCGGGACATTCAGAATCTGCTCCGCACGAAAGCGGCCGTGTACAGCGCGTGTGCGATCATGCTCAAGTCGGTGGGCCTCGACTTTGACGCTATTGCGGAGGTGTACGTCGCGGGCGGCTTCGGCAGGTTTCTCGATCTCGAAAAGTCGATCACAGTCGGCCTGCTGCCGGATTTGCCGTTGGAGCGATTCACCTACCTGGGCAACTCCGCCGTGGCCGGCGCGCAGCGAATGCTGTGCCGATCGGCCGCACGCGAGGATGTGGTGCGGCTTGCCGACCGAATGACCTACCTGGAGTTGAATGCCGATCCGGCGTACATGAGCGAGTACACCGCCGCCCTGTTTCTCCCGCACACCGATCTCGATCGGTTTCCGACGGTCAGGAGTCGTGTAGGAACAAGATGAATCGTTGATCCGCCAAACGGCAAAGCCGGCGGGCCGGACAGGCCATACAATCGATCGTGTTATTCCTGAGCGATGCGCTAGGACATTGTTGCTTGCGAGACGAGGCAAGTAGAGAAGGATCGCTGTGATGAGCACGCCCCGATGCCCCGGCCAGGACATGCGTTACTGGAAGCCCGAGGATATTTTCTACGCGCCGTGCCCGTTCTGCGGCGGCGAGATCGAGTTCTGGAAGGACGAGCCTGCGCGCGTTTGCCCGTCGTGCAAGAAGGAAGCGCCCAATCCGAAGATCGACACCGGGTGCGCGAAGTGGTGCAAGCACGGCGACGAGTGCCAAGGTGGCGATGATGTTGGAGGGCCTCCGGAACAAGCCTGATTCCAGCGGCGAGCCGACTCTCTTGGAAGTGAGGATTCAACGGCAAGAGAGACACGTTGTGTTTCTTTGGGGTCCAGGGATTGTGATCCGTGGGCTTGTGCGCGATGGTTGAGGCGGCGAACGCGGGCAACGGTGCTGAGTAGGCGGTTTGAGGTAGTTCCTTTCGTTCGATCGACGCGGCTGACACCACCCAGAGTAGACCCAGAACACTCAGAACTGGCCCGTGAGCAACGCGGCGTGCCGGCACGGTCTCAGAAGAGAGGTCTACCGAATCGGCATGAGGGATTCTCCCACCAGAGCGCCACTCGCGATATACTCCTCACAGAAAGCGATCTGGCGGTTGTCGCAGGCGGAGTTGACATGAACGTGTTCACGCTGATAGCAGAAGCCTTGAGCAGCCTTGGCAAGAACAAGGTGCGAACCGGCCTGAGCATGTTGGGCATCGTGATTGGCGTGGCCGCTGTGATCACGCTGGTCGCGATGGCCCAGGCGACGAAGACCCGCGTCGAAGACGAGATCGCGATGATGGGCGATGACTGGATGTTCATCCGGTATTGGGGTGTCGCGCGGGGCGGCGTCCGCGGCACCGAGCAGGAACGCAAACCCTACCAGACGCGGATGGAGGCCAACGCGATCATGCAGCAGTGTCCCGCGGTTCGGGCGGCAACGCCCAGCAACCGCATGGCGGCACAGGTCAAATCCAGCTACAGCAACGTCTCCACTCAGGTGGAGGGCGCCTATCCGAACTACCACGACATCCGTCGCTGGACCGTGGACGTGGGTCGGCCGCTCGAAGAGGCGGACGAGACCAATCACGCCGCCGTGTGCGTGATCGGCCAGACGCCGGCCAAGGAACTCTTTGGTTCGGTCAACCCCGTGGGCGAGTTCATCACGGTGAAGAACGCCAGATTCAAGATCGTCGGCTTGCTCTCGTACAAGGGCCAGAGCAGCTGGCGAGACTACGACGATATCATCCTCTTCCCCTACATGGTCTTCCAACGCAAGATCGCCGGCTCCGAGAGATCGGCCACGATCCTGGCGGCAGCTCGGCATGAGGTGGACCCGAAGATCGCCGAGGCGCAGATCCGCGATCTCCTCCGCGCCATGCACAACCTGCGAGAGGGGGAGGAAGACGACTTCCGAATTCGCGCCTTGAGCGAGTTTGCGGATGTGAAGGAGGAGTCCAGCGAGGCGTTTACGTGGCTGCTGGGCATGGTCGCCGGCGTGGCCCTGGTCGTCGGCGGCGTGGGAATCATGAACATCATGCTCGTCAGCGTGACGGAGCGGACGCGGGAGATCGGCCTGCGGATGGCGATCGGTGCCGACGGGCTCGACATCCTCTGGCAGTTCCTGATCGAAGCCGTGATCCTCTGCACGCTGGGCGGCATCATCGGTATGTTCGCTGGTTGGGGTGCCAGCCATGTACTGACGCAATGGAAGGGCTACGAAACGAAAGTCTCTTATTGGATCGCCTTCATCGCCCTCGGCTTCGCCAGTGCGACAGGCATCTTCTTTGGCTTTTACCCGGCATGGCGAGCCAGCCGTCTCGACCCGATCGAGGCGCTGCGTTATGAATAGAGGATTATCCTAACAACGCGGCGCAGGCGTCTTACCTGTGCCCTCGCCGCCCCTGGCGGCGCTACGAAGATGAGGTTGGCACCTATGAGAAAGGGTGGCGTGATCATCGCGATTATCGTAGTCGGCGTCGGCGGCTGGTTCGCATACGGCAAGTACTTCGGCCCGAAGGCGGCGGCCGGCTTCGTCACCAAGCCGTTGGCACGTGGGGACATCGTTAAGACCGTCGCCGCCACGGGAACGATCGAACCGTTGATCAAGGTGATCGTCGGCTCGCAGGTAAGCGGCAACATCAGGAAGTGGCACGCAGACTTCAATGCGAAGGTGGCCGAAGGCGACGTGCTGGCGGAGATCGATCCGGACCGATTCCAGACCGTGCACGATCAGGCCGCGGCCAATCTCGCCCAGGCGAAGGCCAACGAGGAAGAAGCCCTCGTCCGCTACAAGGATGCCCAGCGTGAACGCACGCGACTCGAGGGTCTCTACGAGGGCAAGATCGCTAGTGAGAACGAGTTCCTGATTGCCCAGGCGGAGGAGGACGCCGCCAAGGCCGCGTGGCACGGCGCGCAGGCCAGCGTCCTGTCGGCACAGGCGGTGTTGAGCGCGGCCAAGGTCGACCTCGATCGTACGTTCATCCGCTCTCCCATCGATGGCGTTGTGATCGCGCGGAACATCGAAGACGGCCAGACCGTCGCCGCCACGCTCCAGGCGCCGGAGTTGTTCGTCATCGCCAATGATCTGAAGCGGATGCAGGTCAACGCCAACGTTAGCGAGTCCGACATCGGTCTCATCCGAGAAGGGGGGCTGGCCAGCTTCACCGTGGACGCCTATCCCAACCGGACGTTTCAAGGGACCATTTCGCAGACGCGGTACAACGCGACCGACCTCGACGGCGTCGTCACCTATGTGACGCTGATCGAGGTGATGAACGAGGACCTGGCGTTGCGGCCGGGCATGACCGCGAATGTGACGTTCGAGGTGGCCAAGGCCGAGAATGCGATTTGCGTTCCCAATGCTGCCCTCCGCTTCGATCCGAACCCGCCGGATATGGGCGCGCCGGCTCGGCCGAGAGGGCCGCGAAAGCCGACCATCTACGTTTTGGAGGACGGCCGCCCCATGGGGAAGGAGATCCAAATCGGTCTGAGCGACGGCGCGGTCACGGAGCTGCGCGGCGGACCGGTCAAGGAGGGAGATGAGGTCATCACCGGTCGAGATTGGCAAGCCGGAGAAGGGCGCCAACGGGATATCACACGGGCGCTACGCGGAGGGTAGAAGCAGCGCGTCACAAGCGTCACAATCGCGGGCTCTGACTCGGCACAATCTTGCGGCGGCCCGCGCTTTTCTGAGGGATACATCGTCGTGGTGTTTCGATGTGCAACACGGGTGGAGTCGCCGGAAGCGAACGGCTCGGTGATGGTCGAGGTGTGCGACCTCCATAAGACCTACCACATCGGCGAGGTCGACGTCCCTGCCGTGCGCGGCGTGAGCCTGACGATCGAACGCGGCGAGTTCCTGGCGATCATGGGGCAAAGCGGCTCCGGCAAATCGACGCTGATGCACATGATGGGGTGCCTGGATCGGTGCGATCGCGGACGACTCCTGCTCGACCGCGTGGACGTGACGCGCCTCTCGCGGCGCGAGTTGGCCAGGGTGCGACACCGGAAGATCGGCTTCGTGTTTCAGAGCTTCAACCTGTTGGGTCGAACGACCGTGCTGGACAACATCGCGATGCCCCTGGCATACGGCGGCATTAGTCGCCGTGAACGGCGATGCCAGGCGGCGGCGGTGCTCGATCGCGTGAGTCTCGGCCACCGAGCGAACCACCACAGCAACCAACTCAGCGGCGGAGAGCAGCAGCGCGTCGCGATCGCCAGATCGCTGGTGATGAAACCGATCCTCCTCCTGGCGGACGAACCCACAGGCAACCTCGACACACGGACCGGCAAGGAGATCATGGCCTTGCTCAAAGAACTCAATCACGACTCCGGCTTGACAATCGGCTTGGTCACCCACGAAGCTGACATCGCGAGCCATGCCCGACGAACAATCACCATGAAGGACGGTCGAATCACCTCTGACACTGTGTCTCAATCCGCGACCGCGTGATGTGGACACGCCACCACCCCACGCGGAATCAGTCTTCCTATCAGTCGTCTGAGGTTAAGTCTCGCACTGTGCGGCCTCCTCTGATGGACCATCGTCGGCGTCGGCGGCCACAAGCTCGCGGCTTTCGAGCAACCCGAGCCAACTCCGCATGTCCGCCGCCTTGTCGGGTGACAGGTGGGCGAGGATGCTGGTCTGCTGGTGCACGGTCGTGGCCCGCTCCACCTGAACAGGTTGCTCCTGCTCCCGCCGTGCCGCAAGGGCCCTGGCTGTCTCCAGCGCCAGCTTAAGCCGGAGTACGACCTGCTTGCCGGCGGCCAACTTGATGCGGAGGTCTTCAGACTTGGAAGCCGCAACTGCGATCTCGTAGATGCCATCGGCACACCGTTGAAGGCGATCCGCGTTGTTCGGCGCATAAGCGAGGTTCTTCTTGATCTCAGCGAGATGGCCGACAGCGGCATCTCGCGCGGCAGCAAGATATCTTCGTTCAGGGAGTTCGCCGACCAGTCACAATCCGACGAACGTACCGAAGCGTTGCAAGGTGCGTTCGTTGCGAGAGATAGCGAACACGTGCGACGTGATGCGAGAGAAGACGGTAACGCGCCCGGAGGGAGTCGAACCCCCAACCGTCGGATCCGAAGTCCGATGCTCTATCCAATTGAGCTACAGGCGCGGGCCGTTGAGGATTAGAGACGTTGTATCCGATCCTGTCGCATTGTCAACGCCGGCCTACCGGCCCGTGGTGAAACGGCGAGCAGTGGATCAGAGCTCGCGTTTTCAACTACGACAACCACCGGCTTTGGCGCCGGTGTCAAAGCGCTGCTACGAAAACCACTGGCCCTGAGTCTGGCTCTGGCGATGGTGCCGCAGTATCGCCGCGGGCTGCTATGATAAGCAGCTCCGGTTGTGGGGCCCGGAGAGCACGATTAAGACCGCCCAGGTCTGCACGAGCCGTTTAGACATGACGGCCTGCGATGTGGCCGAAGAGGCGTTAGGTTCGCCGGGGCATCGCGTTTGGTGTAGTGGAGGCCGGGGGTAAGGGGGGCCGCCGCGCGGCTGAGAATCCGGCTGGCGCGGGCGTTGCACGCAGCGACGCAGCCTTGTGCGATTCGCCCGCTACTTGTCGATGGGTGGCGCGGGTATAATGGTCACGCCGAGTCGGAGTGGACTTCAGCACACCTGTTCTTTCTTTGGAGGACGTCATGATGAAACTGCAACACCGTCGACTGGTTCTCTTTGCGCTGACATGTTTGGTGAGTTCCCTGGTTGTCGGGGCCGCGGCCACGCGCGCGTGGGCGATAGATGACAAGGACGATGATAGCGACTTCACCGCTCTTCACGAGAAGCTCTACGCGGCATACCAGAAGGGCGACTTCAAGGGCGCCCTCGAAACCGCGGCGAAGATGCACGAGCTTCGGCCGGACGACGTTGACACCCTGTACAACACGGCCTGTCTTCACTGCCTGCTCGGGGAGAAGGACGAGGCGTACAACTGGCTCGACAAGGCCGTTGAGGCCGGCTACGGCAACGCCGACTACTTGAGCGGCGATGATGACTTCAAGACGATTCGGAGCGAGGACAGGTTCCGGGCGATCTTGAAGAAGATTCGCAAGGCCGAGGAGAAAGAAGCTGCCAAGAAGAAGAAGGCGGCAGAGAAGAAGGACGAGTCCAAGGCGGACAAGAAGAAGGCTGAAAAGAAGGATCCGGGCGAAGAGCCGAAGGAGCCTGAGAAAGCGAAGAAGTCGGAAGGGCGGGATGCCGGCGAGCGTTCTGAATATCAGCTCACGCCCGTGCAGATCAACGCCAGGATTACTCAGTTGACTCAGCAGCTCGTGCAGGCGTCCGATGCCAAGGAGCGGTACAAGGCGTTGGCCTTGTCGCTGGAGGCGCGTGTGTTGGCCGATATCGGCCTGACGAACTACAACGTGGCCTGCATGTACTCGCTGCTCGACAACAAGGATGATGCCTTCCGGTACCTGGATCGCGCGGTCGAACTAGGCGGCCTGCAAGCCGACATGGTTGCGCTGATCAAGGGCGATTCGGACTTCGACAACCTCCGCGACGACCCGAGGTATGATCGCATTCTGAAGAAGGCCAAGGGCTCGCCCGGTGTTCAGCCGCAACCACAAGAGCAGGGCGAGCGGGTCGATCCGGAGTGGCAGGTGACTTTGCCAGACGACTTCGACGAATCCGAGAAGGCCCCGCTCATCGTCGCATTGCACCCATTTGGCGGGAACATGGAGGCGACGACCAAGCGGTGGAAGAAGGCTGCGGCCAAGTTCGGCGCAATCTTGATGACGCCCCAGGGCACGTTCAAGATGGGCGATTCGAACTACCACTGGGGCCGCAACATCGATGTGATCGAAGAGAACATTATGGACGCCATCGATGACGTCATGGATGAGCACAAGGTGGACAAGGACAAGGTCGTCATCGTCGGATTCAGCCAGGGGGCTTGGGCGAGTTGGTTCATCGGCCTGCGCAATCCCGACGTTTTCGCCGGCGTCATTCCGGTCGCCGGCAGGTTTCCGGAGGTCGACAATGCTACGCTCGAGGGTGAGGAACTCGATGACCTTCGCGTTGTCGTGATGGTTGGGGAAGATGACAACGAGATGCTGGTCGAGGCCAACAGGGACGCGGTCAAGCGGTTGACGAAGCGGGGAATCAAGGCCAAGCTCCGGGTCTATGAGGACGTGGGACATGATTTTCCTGAGGACACAACCAGGGAGCAGATTAAAGCGCTGAAGTTCGTGCTCGAGGAGTGACGAGTGCGCCGCAAATGGGGAGTATGCGGCCGTTGAAAACCAGTGGCAGTCTACGTCCGACACGGGGGTGGGACGCCACACTGTTGCTCATGGCGCGATAGATGTTTTCGGAGCCCACGAATGCGAGTTCGTGGGCTTTGTTGTAAGGTGTGGCGGCGATTGGGGCCGGCCGCGTTCACTTGCGGACAAGCCGCCAGTGGCGCCGAGGCGCGGCTGAACAGCCGCGCGGACTGAAGTCCGCGGCTCTTCTGTGTAAGAAGCGGCTCTTCTTCATGAGAACA
>JBDRKQ010000199.1:0-2895 GCA_043813895.1 Planctomycetota bacterium | reverse complement strand
GCAAAGGCATCTTCGAGCTGATGCTCGTCGACGACGATCTCCGCGAACTCATCCTCGAGCGTTCCTCCGCCAGCAAGATCAAACGCCTGGGCATCGAGCACGGCATGATCGTCCTCCGCGACGACGGCTGGATCAAAGTCCGCAATGGCATCACGACGATCAGCGAAGTCGTCCGCGCAACAAAGGGGTAGGCGGCTCGCCCGCGCCTTGCAGCCGAGGGAATGTGCTGTGGAACCGGCGCCGTTCGCAAGAGTCTGCCACATGGCGTCATTTCGTTCTTACGTCGGCATGCTCGTAGCGATCATCGGCTGCGTCGCGGGTCTGGTCGTCTTCGGCTGGCTGCGCTACTACTGGGTCCATCACGAGGTCGCATGGCGACCGGAAACGCGATTCTGGCAGTACCTACTCCCGTGCGCGGCGGGATTGGCGATGCTGATTCTCAGCCGACGCGGCGGGGACAGGCGATGGCTGACCGGGTTGACGAGACTGACGCGACCACTCTGGCCAGTAGGTGTCGGCGGCATTGTGCTCGCGGCCGCACAGTGGCAAAGTAGTCTCGACGGTCCCTGGCTGTTGTACGCCTGGATGGGATTGCTGGCTTGGGGTGTCTGGCGCGTGGCGCCGCACCTGCGTCTTTCAGAGCCGACGGGGAAGCAGGTTTGGATCGGAGTCTTCGTAGCGACCGTCGGGATGATTGTGCTTCATGTCGCCATGCAGCTCGAATCGTGGCGTCTCCTCTCCTTCGGCTATCGCGACATCGGTCTCTTTGCGAGAGCCTTACACAACGCAGCCGAGGGCCAAGGGCTCTGGGTGGATTCGCTCCAACGGTCCATCCTCGGCGAACACGCCTTCTTTGCTCTGTGGATACTGGTTCCACTGTGCAAGCTCGGTGCGGACCCGTTCCAGTTGCTCATCGGCTTGTCGGCTGTGTGCCTGAACGGACCAGCCTTGATCGTTGCCTGGTTTGTTCGACGACGCTTTCAATCGAATGCAGCGGCGCTCATCGCGGCGTTCGCCTGGCTAATGTTGCCGGCACACGGCTGCCTCGTGCTAGCAGGGAGCTACGGTTTTCACCCGATCTACATGGCCGTTCCGCTGTTGCTCGCGGGTTTGGCGTTCGGTGCGTTCGGGCACTGGCGCGCCGCGGCAGTCTGTATGTTGCTCTCCATGACCATCCGAGAAGACATCACCCTGACTGTCGCGGCCTGGGGAGCGTATGCGTTTCTGGTCCCCAAGCGTCGGGCCCTTGGCGCAACGGTGTTCGTCGTCGCGGCAGCCTATCTCGCCCTCGCTATGGTGCTGATCGTTCCTCATTACCGTGGAGCGCCGTATCCACACGCCACGTCTCACTTCAGCGGGCTTCTTGAAGGCGGGCTGCTGTTGCCTTCCCTCGTGACCAATCTTTCTTTCCTGCTCGCACTGATGATCCCACTTGCCATGTTGCCGTTGCGGAGTTGGCGTTGGGCCTGTGTGGCGCTGCCTTCTCTGGCAGAGACGATGCTCACCGGCAACGTCGAGTTGCACAGTCTGTGTTTCCACTACTACGCGCCCGCTATGGTCGTCTTGTTCTTCGCGAGTCTGGAGGCCTGGCAGAAGACCACCACATCTCTTGCCATCAGGGGTGGCGTATTCTCGCGGCGGCGGCTGCGCGCCGGTTGGTGCCTCTTGTTCTCCGCCCTGGTCGGGCAGGTCTATCTTGGTGTGGGCCCCCTGTCGAACAATCTCGCCCAGCCGTCTTCGCATCCAGGCTTGCGTTCGGGAATCGACAAAATCCACCATCTCCGGTCGGTGCTGACCGAAGATACGACCGTCACAGCCAGCTATCGCATCGCCGCCCACTTCCTCGACGCCGCCAACCTGTGGCTGGTACACAACGAGCCATTGGGGGATGTGGTCATCGTCGACGACCGGGACAACTGGGACAGCAGCCTGCCGCGCTCGGTCCTTATTCGAGCCCATCGCGCGGGCGGATATCAACCAGCCTATGCCGATTATCACTTGGTCATGCTGACGCGGGAGATAGCGCCTACACCCCTGGCCACCCAACTCATGCCGCAGGGATTGCCCAGCGGCGTTCAGCCAGTGCAACAGACGCTTGGCGAAGGCATCGCGTTGGTCGGGATCGGTTTGAAGGCCGTCAGCGACAGCGCCGGTCAAGGCGAGACCGGTAGCGATGAGGCCGTGCGCGAAGCGGGGCGAACACCTGCCGTCTATCAGGTAACGCTGGTCTGGTCCTGCACGGATCCACCCGAAGACGACCTTCGCTTTGGATTGACGCTGGGGGACGGCCGTGCCAGATGGGGACCGTTCTATTTTGCACGAGGCGCGTATCCTACTTCAATCTGGCAGCCGGGACGGTTATACCGCGACGATATCAAGATCATGCTTCCCTCGGAGGATGTGGCGGATGCCACCCGCATGACACCCGTGTTGCTGCATTGACTCGCCTGGGGGCGGTAGATCGTTCACTGCTTCAGGGAAGGCGCGAGCAAGGAAGCGGTCAGCGTTCGGCCCCGGAGAAGGTCAGCATATGCGTCATCCCCGTCGGCCACAGGGGGCCGACGCTACCGCGAACACCAGGGCATGGCGCAGGCACGGTCGCCAGTTTCGCGGCAGCGAATCCAACCTGGCCGTGGCAAGAGTGTGGCACCGGCGTCTCGCCGGTGGTTTCACCAATCCGGACCGGCGATTCCGAACCTCATCCTTCCGTTTCAGCACGAGCCGCTAACCGGTTCGGTGCGTCGCGGTGCGTGCGTAGAGGTTTCCGGCGGTGCGGCGGACGGCGCCCTTGAGTTGCAGGGTCGTGAGGGCGGCGGCGACACGCTGCGGGGGCAGTTCTGACGCGTCGCAAACATCTTCGACGGACATCGGTTCGGAACCGAGCACTTCGTAGAC
>JBDRKQ010000198.1:0-28510 GCA_043813895.1 Planctomycetota bacterium | reverse complement strand
CTGGTGTACGACGACGATGATCTCGTCTGTTCGACTGGATGGCCGCACCGCCTGCATGGCCATCGAGGGTGCGACCACGGGCGAAGTGTTCCGGGAATATGTGCGGCACGTCCTGTTGCCAACGCTTCGGCCGGGCGACATTGTGGTGATGGACAATCTGTCCGCACACAAGGATGCCGAGGCGATCGACCTCAACCAGGACGGTGAAGTAAACGGCCGTGATGTTCAGGAGTTCGTGTGGGTCCTGATCGGTGAATAAGGGTCGGTCGCTGCGGCTCAACACGCACCCGCGGCCCGCCATGCTTTCGTGCGGCCTCGACGCATTGGGACCGCGCGGAAGCACATTGCCTTCGAAGTGAGCGGTGAGACCTGTCCCGCTCCGGCGAGACGTGACGGCACTACGCCCGACGCGCTATTCCCTTCCCGCCCCCTGTGACCTGATTCCCAGGCCACTTGGTCCCCTCAAGTCGCGTCTTGACGGACGATTCTCACTCGTGGCCAGGCGACGTGCGAGCTATCATGCGGGCTTGCGCAACGCCACACCTACGAGAATGGAGAAGAGCAACGATGCCCCCTTACATGCTGCGCCCGTGCTCGAGTGCCTCACGTTTCGCGACATGCCTCCTCGCCGCGATTGTCGTGCTGCCTAGCTTGTGCAAGGCCGACACGTCGAGCGCAAAGCCGATCGAGGTCGAGTCGCCAAATCGCGTACTGAAAGTCATCTTCCGGTTGCAGGGTGGCGCGCCGATCTACGAGGTCGCGCGGTTCGGACGGACCGTGATCGCGCCGTCGAAGCTTGGCTTCGAGCTGGCCGGCGGACCTTCGCTTGCACGCGGGTTCATCGTTGACTTGGTGACCCGGTCCTCCGTGGACGAGACGTGGACGCAAGTCTGGGGCGAACAGGCCCGAATCCGCGACCATCACAACGAGCTGCGTATCGCGCTGAAAGCCGCTGACGAAGAGCCGCGCCGGCTCAACATCATCTTCCGCGTCTTCGACGACGGCGTGGGATTCCGCTACGAAATCCCGGGCCACCCGGAGTTGAAGGAGGTCGAAATCGCAGACGAACTGACGCAGTTTGCGATGACCGACGATCACCGGGCTTGGTGGATTCCGGCGTACGCCGGCAATCGCTATGAGCATCGCTACACAGACTCGCCGATGAGCAAGACGGAGAAAGTGCATACACCGATTACGTTCGAGACAAATGACGGATTGTACCTGAGCATTCATGAGGCGGCGCTGACGGACTATGCAAGTATGGTTCTCTGGCGCAAGGACGGGAATACGTTTGACGTGGACCTGGTTGCGTGGTCGGACGGCATCAAGGTCCGCGGCGCTACGCCGCTGCGCAGCCCGTGGCGTACAATCCAGATTGCGGACACACCGGGCGCGCTGATTGACAACTACCTGATTCTCAACCTCAACGAACCGAACAAGCTCGCGGATGTGTCGTGGATCAAGCCCGGCAAGTACGTCGGGATCTGGTGGGAGATGCACCTGGGAATCTCGACCTGGGGATCCGGCGATCGCCACGGCGCCACGACGGAGAACACCAAACGCTATATCGACTTTGCCGCCAAGCATGGATTCGACGGGGTGTTGGTTGAGGGTTGGAACATCGGTTGGGACGGGGATTGGGCCAAGAACGGTGAGCTGTTCAGCTTCACGAAGCCGTATCCGGATTATGACCTTGAATTGCTCGCCAAGTATGCACAGGCCCGTGGGGTGTACCTGATCGGCCATCACGAGACCGGCGCAGCCGTGGAGAACTACGAGCGCCAGTTGGAGGATGCGTACGCGCTGTGCGAACGGTTGGGGATTCGCGCAGTGAAGAGCGGTTATGTCGGGTGGGGCCGGAATATTAGGCGCACTGATGAGAGTGGAAAGGTACATTTGGAGACGCACCACGGCCAGTTCATGGTCCGCCACTACCGCAAGGTCCTTGAAACGGCCGCCCGCCATCGCGTGATGCTGAACGTGCATGAGCCGATTAAGCCGACAGGAATCCGGCGCACGTATCCGAACATGCTGTCGCGCGAGGGCGCTTGCGGGCAAGAGTTCAACGCGTGGGGCGGGGCGGAGCGAAACCACCCCGACCACACGACGATTCTACCGTTCACACGTCTGCTCGCAGGCCCGATGGATTTCACGCCGGGGATTTTTGATTTGCTGTTTGAGGGGCACCAGGGAGACAACCGCGTCAGCACGACCTTGGCAAAGCAGTTGGCGCTGTACGTCGTTCTCTACAGCCCGTTGCAGATGGCGGCCGACCTTCCGCGAAACTACGATGCCAAGCCGGAACCGTTCCAGTTCATCAAGGATGTGCCGACCGACTGGGAGGAGACCGAGGTTCTCCACGCCCGCATTGGTGATTACGTGACGATCGTCCGCAGGGACAGGCACAGCGACGACTGGTACCTCGGCAGCATCACGGATGAGCACGGGCGAGTGCTTACGGCCGACCTGAGTTTCTTAAGCCCGGGGCGCGAATACATCGCCGAGATCTACTGCGACGGGGACAAGGCTGACTGGGAGACAAACCCCTACGCAATCAGGATAGAGCGGATGCCGGTGAAGTCCTCGATGAAGCTGCCGCTCAGGCTGGCGCCGGGCGGCGGAACGGCAATACGTTTCCGCACGGTGCCGACCACAAGCGGCGGTTAGGACGCGCGCATGAATAAGCTGAACGAATGCCGAAGGGTGGTACGGGCGTCCCGCCCGTAGCCGCACGGGCAAGATGCCCGTACCACCCATATGACATGTGCAACTTATTCATGCGCGAGTCCTTAGCCTCTTTCGAAGGATTGGAAAGAAGACTTGGTGCTTTGTCACTGGTCAACTGATGGGGGCCACGGGCAGCGTGCCTGCCCGCGTTCACTGGCGGACAAGCCGCCAGTGGCACCCTCGTACGTTATCATAACATCATTTCATCCCTGACAGAGCACCAGTGGCTTTCGTTTATCCCTTCACCCCACCCAGGACCAAACCGCTCACGAACTGCTTTTGGGCGACAAAGAACAGCACGATGCACGGGATCATCGTGACGATGCTGGCGGCCATCAGATAATGGGCGTCACGGAAGTCGCCATACTGGTTCTGAAAGGAATTGAGCGCCACGGCGAGGGTCATCTGCTCC
The DNA here is from genome assembly GCA_043813895.1 of Planctomycetota bacterium. Lineage (GTDB taxonomy): Bacteria > Planctomycetota > Phycisphaerae > UBA1845 > UTPLA1 > CAZTAR01. The sequence goes on along the minus strand of JBDRKQ010000198.1, from coordinate 25,371 downwards.
TCACTTTGCAGATAGATCAGCGGCCCCATGAAGTCGTTCCACGTGAAGATGAACGTGAAGATGGCGGTAATGGCGATGACCGGCTTGCAGAGCGGGAGCATGATCTGCAGCCAGATGCGCAGGTGCCCGCAACCGTCGATGCGGGCGGCCTCCACCAGCGCTTCGGGGATTTGGGAGAAGAACTGGCGAAACATGAAGATATAAAACGGGGTCCCGAAGAACATCGGCACGACTAGCGGTAGGAACGTGTCGATCCAGCCGAAGGAACGGAAGACAATAAACATGGGGATCATGGTCACCTGAAACGGCAGCATCATTGTGGCGATCATGACGACGAAAGCGGTTTCTCGACCACGGAATCGCAACCGGGCAAACGCGTAGCCAACCATACTGCAAGAGAGGACCTGGCCCGCCACGCAGAGCGTGGTGATGACGACGGTGTTGGCGAGGGCATCCAGGAACCCCACCCAAGGGGCGCTGCCCATCCTCTCCAGGGCACGGGGATAGTTGCCCCATTGTGGATCGGAGGGCCACCAGTTGAAGCTCGACGCGGAAGCGGAAGCACTGGCCTCTGCCGGCGTCGACAGGCTCGTCACGAGCATCCACCAGAATGGAAACAGCATGGCGATGCTGCCGAGGATCAGCATCAAAAGCGCGAGCAGGTTTCTCCGGTTGAGTTTCATGCCTTGAGTGCCTCGTAATAAACGACTCGTTTACTGCCCCACATCATCAGGAGTGTCAGCACGAGCACAATCACGAGCAGAATCCAGGCCATCGCGGAGGCGTAGCCCATTTCGTGGAAGTCGAAGGCCTGGTTGTAGAGAGACACGACGTAGAAGCGCGTCGCGTCACCGGGTCCGCCTCCCGTCATGACGTAGACCTGCGTGAATATCTGGAACGAGCCGATGACGGCGATAACGATGTTGAAGAAGATCACCGGGCTGAGCATCGGCAGTGTGACGTGCATGAAGCGCCCGTAGTTGCCGGCGCCGTCGATTTCGGCGGCTTCGTAGAGGTCGCGGGGAATCCCCTTGAGCCCGGCCAGATAGATCATCATCGTCCCACCGATTACCCAGAGGTTCACGATGACGAAGGCCGGCACGCCCCAGGCGTCGGCGTCTTTCTCGAACCACGCCGGCGAGGTCAGGCCGAACGGCAGGATCGGGTCGAGAACGGTCTTGAGCAGGCCGTGCTCGTGATGAAAGACCCACTTCCACATGACCGCCATGCCGACGCCTGCCAGGACGCTAGGCAGATAGTAGATCGCTCTGAACACGCCGATCGCCTTAAACTCATGATTGATGAGCGCCGCGGCAAACAGTGCGGCGAGCTGTCCGGTCGGCACGGCGAGCAACGCGTACCACGCCGTGATGGCCAGCGACCGCCGGAAGGCGTCGTCCGAGTGCCAGAGTGTGCGGAAGTTGTCGAAGCCGACCCACTGGGCGCCGTCGAGCGTCGTCATGCCGCTCCACTTGGTGAAGGCCAGCAGCAGAGAGAGCACGATCGGGAAGGCCGTGATAGAAAAGAAGCCAATGGCCCACGGGCTGACCATCAGGTTGCCGGCGTTTTCTTCTTGAAGCGCGATGCCCTTGGGCCTCCGCAGCCACCAGAGGGCGATTGCCACCGCCGTCAGGCCGACCAGCGGCAGGACGAGCGCCCAGGTAATCGTCGCCCACGGCATGTGCGGGCAGCCAAGGTTGCGCGCGGCCTCTGCCTGGTTCACCTTCCATTCGCGCGCTACACGCTGCATGGCGGGTGCGACGGGCTTGTCGAGCTTGAAGATGTCTTCGAGGCGAACGCGCAGTTGGTGCAGGTATCTCGGGTCGGCGGGCCAGTCTATGGGCTCGGCATACTCGGCGGCATCCAGAAAGGCCTGGTGGTTCTTGGGCTTCTGCTCTGGATTCAGGAACACTGGCCCATGGGCAACGCGCTTGAGCGTGGGAATCGCCAGGCCAGCTTCGCACATTAGCTCCTGTCCGCGCGGGCTGGTCATGTACTTGACGAACCGCCAGGCCTCCTCCTTGTGTTTGCTGTTCTTAGCGATCGCCCAGCCGGCAGTGAAAACGCCGTTGCGGGGCTTATGGCCTTTGGCGTGCGGCAACGGGGCAAAATCCCAATCGAAGTTTTCGATCAACCGATACGTCGGGCACTTCCATCGACCGAATGGCCCGGCCATGCCGACGTTGCCGGCGAGAAACGGCTCCATGCCGGTCTCGAGCTGCGTCTTCGCCGAGACGAGCGTGCGATTCTCGTCGTGGAACCATCCTTGCAGCCTTTCCAACGTGGCGTGCAGTTCGGGATCGTCGAGCTTGAACGTCTCCCAGTCCGGCGTGGCGAAATCGCAGCCGTGGGTCCAGACGAAGAGTCGGACCATCGCCTCCCACGTCGCGAAGTCTGCGCCGTAGCAATTCGGCAGCTTGCCGATCGCCCGGGCGGTTGTGACAAACTCCTCCCAGGTCCAGCCGTCGGCCGGCGGTTCCGGCACGCCGGCCTTCTTGAAGAGGTCCTTGTTGTAATAGAAGCCGACGGTCGTGAAGTCCTTGGGCACGCCAATCAGCTTCCCGCTGCCGATGCGCTGGGTTTCCTCGTCGAAGCGATAGCAGTTCACCACCGGCGTGTAGAACTCATCCAGTTCGATCGTCGGGACGCCGGCCGCTTTGTCCTGCGCGATGAGTTCGTCAATGTCGGTCAGAAGCCCCTTGGACGCCATGTCCGCGACCTTCTCGTATCCCAAGTAGAAGGCGTCCGGCGGATCGCCGGCGGCGAACATCGTTTGGAGTTTCGTATTGACCGACGCCGCCTGCCCGAGGTTGATGCGGAGGATCCTGATATTGCGATTCTCCGGCAGGCTCTCGAAATCCTCGACGAGACGGGCGACGATTTTGTCTTCGTTCTTTTCACCCCAGTGCAAGACGGTGAGTTGGACAGTATCGCGCGCCAGTCGCTCCTTGCGGAAGGGACGTGAGCCGACCCAGAAAAACGAGAAGATGAGCAGAACGCCGGCGGCCACACCAAGCGCGACGCGCAACGCACGACCGATTGGATTCAAGACTTTGCGTACCATGCGAAACCTACCGGCGTTCCAAGAACGGTGGTAGCGTCCGACACGGTGGTCGGACGCTACGTTTCTCTGCACCGGCGCTAATCGACGCGCATGAAGATGCCACCTGTTCGCGGGCTGAGCATGACGCCCTTCAATCGTCCCTCGGCGACTTTCACTGGCGAATCGTGTCCCTGGATTAAGCGGACGGTCGGTCTGGCAGCCGGCTGATCTGCCGCTGGTTCGATCACTTCGCACGCGTTCGGATCGTCCAGTCGCACGATTCGCGAGCCGTCCGGCCAAGGCGACGGCACGTCGAGCTTGTGTGGCTTCTTGTCGTTGTTAATCACAACCACGATCGACTCGCCGCCCAGACTCCGGCAATACGCATACACCTTGTTGCGATCGTGCGCCAGCAGCGTTTCCAGAGACCCGAGCTGCAGCGCCGGGTGCGCGTTGCGGATGGCGATCATCCGGCGGTAGAAGTCCCGGAGCCCGGGTACGATCCGCTCGTCGGGATCGTCAAACGGCATCAGGTCTTCCCAATACATGGGCTTGCGGCACGTCGGGTCGTCCGCGCCGTACATCCCGACCTCGTCGCCGTAATAGACCATCGGCGCGCCGAGGAACGTCATCTGGAACAGGACCATCGCCTTGAGACGCTCGTAGCAGTCGGGTGTCGGGCGGCTGGAGTTGTAGTTCGGGCCGTTGTCCTGAAGCCGGTTCGCCGCGTCGTACCGCAGGTCCGGGTTCATGAACATCGACGCGACCCGGTCCGTGTCGTGGCTGTTAAAGAGATTCTGGAGGACGTAGTTGACCTGCAGGAGATACCAGCCGAGCGCTTCGCGGAGTTCCGCGTCGAATCTCCCGGGCCGGCTCGCCTTGCGCTCATTGACGAAGAACCGCTGCGCCGCCCTGGCGAACGGGTAATTCATCACGGCGTCGAACGTCTGGCCATCCAGCCATTCGCGGGACTCCTCCCACAACTCCGCCACGATGTACGCGTCCGGATTGATCGACTTGACCAGCTTCCGCCACGGCTTCCAGAAGTTGGCGTTGATGTCGCTGGCTACGTCGAGGCGCCAACCGTCGATCCCGTCCGAAGGATCGCCGTCGCCGTTGGGGTCCATCCACCGGCGGGTCACCGCGAACAAGTGATCGCGAACCGGCTCGACCAGGCCCAGCGCCTCGCTGTGCTTCAGCTTCGGCAGAGCGCCGTTCTCCCGGTCCCACGCCTCATACTCGAGCGGCTCCCAACTCTTGATTTCAAACCAGCCTGCGTACGGTGAGTCCTTCCCATTCTTCAGGATGTCCTGAAACGCCCAGAACCGCCGGCCCGTATGGTTGAACACGCCGTCGATGATGACCTTGAATCCCTGCCGGTGGGCCTCCTTCAGGAAGTCGAGAAACACCAGGTCGCTCTTGGTCCATTGCCACGTGGCCGGATCTTCCGTCTCGCCGCGGAGCTTCTCATAGCTGCCCCCAACGCCGAATGAATCATCAATGTGGCGAAAGTCCGTCGCGTCGTACTTGTGAAGTGACTCCGCGATGAATACGGGATTGAAGTAGATCGCGGTGACGCCGAGGTCGCGAAGGTAGGGCAGTTTTTCCTGAATGCCCTGGAAGTCACCTCCATAGCGTCGGTCGAAGATGTGTTCGTTGAACGTGCCTGTCTCGACGAAGTCGCGGTCCGGCGGGAGCTTGCCGCCCTTATACGGCTCGAACCACGCGTGCTGCCAGGGCGCGGTCCTCGGAGGGTCGTTGCTCGCGTCTCCGTTGCGGAATCGCTCCGGAAAAATCTGATACCACACTGCCTTCTTGGCCCAGTCCGGGGTCTTGAACGACATGGTAGGATCCGGTTGGAAATGATCGATGTGCTCGGCTTCGCTCTTCACGATTCCCCGCCTTCCCAGCAGCAGCTTATCGGAGCCGTCTTCGATCGCAAACGCATACCGCGGCCCCGACGGCTCAACCAGAATCTGTGAAGACCAGTAGTCGAAACCGAATCGAGAATCAATGCGTCGCATCAAAACGGGCGATTCGAGGGTCGCCTGCAACAGGTACACCGCGGTCACGTCATCCGTCAGCGTGCGAATCGTCACTTGCGCGAGGTCACTCGCGATTTGCGTGAAGTACCTGCCGCTCGCCTGATCGTGTTTGACGGCCTCGGTGTTGACGTGATCCGGTCTGGCGGGCCCGAGCTTCGTTCCGTCCAACCCGATCAACACTCCGCTGTTGTGCCCCCCGCGATTGTCCGGTTCACGAAGACGCGGATTGCCTTGCCGGTCCTCCAGCCAGATGCTGCCATTCACCAGGACCTTGTAGTGGTAAACACCGTCGGGCACTTCCAGGATTCGGCGGTAAACGCGGCCGCCCGCCGTGCTGAGCATCGGCAGCGTACCCGTCCGCCAACTGGTGAAGTCGCCCACGAGTTCGACACGCTCGATGAAGAGGCCCTCCGGCAACCTGTCGTCTCCTGACGGTTCGTACACGAACTCGTGCCAGCCCGAATCGCGGAGCGACAATTCGTCGGTCCGCGGGTCATAGATGGCCAGGAGCCGGGCCTGTCCAACCGTGATTCGCTGCTCGCGCATTCTCTGCCCGGCAGGAAACGACGCGGGCGGCGGCGGCGCATGAGCCTTCTCCACATGGATGATCCGTTCCTCGCCCGGTTTGGCTTGTAGGGATGCCGCCAAACGACCGTCCGAAAGCGGCAGCATGGGTGTGACAGCCGTTCCCGTCATGACGTGGGGTCGGGGAACGGCGTTCTCATGAAGCTCCCATCCTTCGCCTGTTTCCACGCTCGTCGTGCAGGTGTCGTCGTATTCGCCGTCGTTGATCGTCAAGCGAATCTCGTACTTGCCCGCTCTTGGAGAGACGAAGAACACGTAAGGCGATCGGCCGGCGCTGACCTGTAAGGACTTGCCCTCGGCATCAAGGACCGGCGGGGTGAACTCCCACCGATATGTCTGGATCGGATGTTCTGGACGAGCGATGCACGCCAAACCGTCCAAGGAAACACCACCACGTAATCCAAAGGTCTCGCGAACGCAAATCACCGCTCGAGGACGCGTTGCGGGCCGCTTCTCCAGGCCCCATCGCTTCTGTCTCGCGTCAAACCACACGGCATACTCACCACTCTGCCAAACGGCCAGCGTGATGTTTTGTCCCGGTTGTTCCAGCCCGCCTTTGCCGTCGTCACCCAGGTGGTTCCCCCAATTGCCGTCGAAGACGAACTTGAATTCGCATGTGCCGCACGGCCAGAATCGCACCAGTTCGTGGCGATCGCCGGTTCTCTTCATGGCGAACGCCTCATCCCGCGCGTTCCAGTTGTTGAACGTCCCGGCAAGCGAAACCTCTTCGGCTTCCGTCGCGTTCCATGACCCGAGGGCTAGAACACATGAGATGGTCAGAGCGAAAACGAGGTTGCGCCGGCCGCCAGCGCGCGAACACCCATGAGATGCCATGTTTGCTTTCCGATTGTTCTGTGCCATTGACATGAGCGGGCAGAGCCCGGGCCTGTGACGCGTTGTCATGTTCGTCAACTCGATTGCCTGACGGAAGTTGTCGATTGCCGTACGGTCAGAGAGATCGGGTGTGTTTCCGCAACCGAGTCCACCTTGCCGTCCAGCAGCTCCAGCAGTTTGCGGCAAGCTCGCTTGCCGATTTCGTAAAGCGGCGTATGCACGGTCGTCAAGGGAGGATCACAAAAAGCCGCAAGGGGAATATCGTCACACCCGACGATGCTGAGATCGTTCGGCACGTGGCGTCCGCGCGCCTTGATCGCACTCATGGCCCCGATGGCCATCTTGTCGTTGCCGGCGATGATCGCAGTCAGATCCAGCCCCGCTTTGAGCAGCTCCTCCGCCGCAGCCGCGCCGCCTTCCTCGACGTACTGCCCGTCGCGGACACGGGTCTCAGGCAGGCCGAGCCCCGCCGATGCCAGCGTCTCCTCGATTCCAAGCCGCAGGTCGATCGTCGTCTGAACCTCCGGAGCGCCGTGAATGAGACCGATCCGCTCGTGACCCAACTCGAGCAGATGCCTGGTGGCTAGTTGGCCGGCCTGGCGGTAGTCGCACTTGACGTGGTTCAGTTCGACGTCCGGGAAGTAGTTGTTCACGATGAGCACGGGACGGCTGGAATCCCGGAAATCCCGCAGATACGTGTCCTTTGTCGTGACGCCGAGGCAGAGCATTCCATCCACGAAATGGCGATCGAAGATTTCGAGGTGCTGACGGCTCTTGATGAATTCCGGATGCGCCACCTCTAACAATATCTTGTAACCGGCCCTGCTGGCGTGGTCGTGGATCGCACTGATCAACTCGCCGAAATAGACATCCGCAAAGGCATGCCGCAGTTCAGGCACCAGAATGGCCAGGATTCCCGACTTCTGTGCCTGAAGGCCCTGTGCCAGTCGGCTGGGCCGGTACCCGAGCCGATCTACCGTGTTGAGGACCCGCTCTCGCGTTGCAGAGCTGATCCGACGATCCCGGTTGTTGAGCACCAGTGAGACCGTCGTGAGAGAGGCCTGACTCTCCCTGGCGACGTCTTTGATGCTGACCCCCTTGCGTTTGGCCATACTTGCTTCTCCCTCGCGGCCGTTCCATACTCCGGCTAGCGGAAATGCGGCCTGATATCGCTATCTCAAGCGCGGTCGGCCGCGGCCGCGTCAATCTTCCCCTCTGCTCCGGTTGCTAACGGCCCATAGTACCGCAGAATCCTGGAACGAAGGCTTGCAAACCTCCCGAAATCGGCTATACTCCGATTAGTAAAAGGTTTTACTCAGCTTACACGCTGCTTCCGCCGAAATCAAATGCCTTCTCGGTGGGCCGGGGTTTTCGGCGGTCGGAACTGCGGCTGTGAAGCCGCCGGGACACTATGACGACACGCCGGTTCAACCTCGGACAGCGGGGGCGCACGCGGGGCTTCACCCTCATCGAACTTCTCGTCGTTCTTGCGATTGTGGCGCTGCTGATCTCAATCATCGCGCCGGCGTTGTCACGGGCCCGGGAGACGGGCCGCCGAACGGTCTGCGCCAGTAACATGCGTCAAGTCGGCCAGAGCTTCTGGCATTATGCCGAGGACTACGATGGCTGGTTTCCCGCGAAGCCCGCATTCGGCGCGCCCGGCGCTGATGTGCAGCAATTGGCGGGGGTGCAGCACCTCGGAAGCCGCAACCCAACCGGACCCGAGGGCTGGGGCCTTCAGTTTGCGGGCATGATCCGCGACATCGTGGAACGAGAAGAGACTCGACACGGCACCGCGACGCCAAAGTACCTGTTGGATCCCAAGATCTTGGTTTGTCCCAGCGACGTCACGGGAAACGTGTACAGCTACGCGGATGGGGCGGATCCTGTGCCTCAGATCCCCGTCAAGGCAGCCGTGGATTTCACCGCGATCGATGCGACGAACACAGCAACAGAGAAGAACTACAGCTATATGTATGTCTCGCTCTTTCGCAACGACGACAGGGCTGACTTTTTCCTAATGGCTGACGAGAGCGACAGGGCTGACAACGCGACGGACTCGCTCACGGGCCTGACGACCGAAGACAACCACGGGCGCCGCGGAATCAACGTGCTCTATTGCGACCTACGCGTAGAGTGGGCCAGTGCGCGGGGTGGCGATTTTGGCTCGCTCCAGGACTTGGCCTGGAAATTATGGGCACCGATTGTGCTCGCACCTCATCGCTATCCGGAATCATCGGGTAATCGAAGTTCGGAGGTGCAAACCATCGACTAGCCACGGGAGCGCCGATGCCGGCATTGTTCGGGGCAGCCTCCCTAAGACCGTTTGAACAGGAGTAGGGATTTGAGGTGAAGTGGCACCGGATCGAAGTCACGCATGACCTGTCACGCTTCGAGTGGGGAGCTGCAAGTCGATTGCGGCTTCGCTTGAACGGATGAACTGAGGGAGGACGACCGATTCACCGACCACCACCAAGCCATCAACCAGGAAAGAAGAGACATTTGCGCGGCTGGTTGCGGAGCGTGTGCTCTCCGCTACGAGGCCGACGCTTGGCAAGAGAGCTATCTCGCCTGGAGGAGCGTCATCCAGAGCAGAGATCACTCGGAGAAGAAAGAAGAAGAGGCAATCACATGACTATGACGAAACACTGTGGGTATTTCATTGTCGTCGGCATCATGGCGGCCCTGTGCTCGACGGCGGCGGCAGACATCGACGGCACCGAAATCCGGACGAAATACGCTGGATTCCTGGTTGCCTCACAGGCGAACGGCACGGCCTTCGGCAATCACCAGGACATCCAGGAGGAAGGCATCCTTGTCGGCAGCGAGCTCGACGCGCTGTACGTCACAGCGGACGCGACCGATCTTTGGATCGGCATCACCGGCAACCTGCCGAACAAACTGGCCAATAGTCAGGCAATCGTCATCCTCTTGGACAGCCGCTCCCCCCAAGCTGCGCCGGTTGATCCCAACATATTGGTCACCAACACGCTTGAGGGTGATTTCGGGGGTGGTGTGGCTGTCGCCCACGGCCTGGACGGCACCATCCTCGACCGGTGGAACGATCCGGACTGGTTCAATCCAAACAACCTGATCGTTGTCAATCGCTCCGGGGAGACGACGTTTGTGGACTCATGGGATCTGACCACCAACGCCAAGGATCCCTGGTTTGCAGAGCTGGTCAGCCTGGATCCGTATAATGAAGCCCTCTGTGATTACCCGCCGTTTGGATGCTACTTGTCCGCGTGGATGGACACGACAAACGTCCTGGGCGTGAACTACGACGAATTGACGGATGGGCCCACTCAGGAGGGTCTGGCAGGCTCCGCCGTCGAGGGACTGCGCCTCCGGCTGGATCGCACGTATTTCGGCGTCGGCCAAGAGATCCGGCTCATGGTTCTTCTGGCATCGCCCGGGGATGACGGCGTGGGGCCCGCGGCACACGTGGGCAATCAGATTCTTCCGCCTTTGTCCGAGGTGGACGATCCCGGCCCCCAGCCGGACGACCACTTAGGCTACCGGCCGAATTTCGACGAGGCCTATGAGCATGAACCTGGTGTATTCGGCTACACCGGCACGCAGTTCGCGGCTGTGGACTTGACCTTGCCGGCCCACACCGGCACGCCCGCCGAGGTTGGCGGTTATGACGGCTCCGACATCCCAGGCGCCTGGCCTGCTGGCTCGCTGGTCGCGACCCAGCGGCTTCACACCAGCTACGGCGACGCCGTCGAGGGCACACTGAATTACACCGTCGAGGGATCGGAATTGGATGAGTTGTATGTCCGTGCCGACGATGAATACCTGCACGTGGCCGTCAGCGGCAACCTAGAGGGCAACTGCAACAAGATCGCGCTATTGATCGACGCCGACCCCGTGCTTGGCGAGAACACGATGGATGCCAACAGCCCACCGGATGGAGACCCCGGCGCCACGTTTATCCTCGGCTGGGAGGGCCGCACGTTCGATGACGACTTCGCTCCGGAGCATGTGTACTTTGCGACGCACTGCGGTGGCACGCTATACGTGGACCACTTCAGCCTGCTTGAACTCGATGCGGACGTCCAGGAGTATCAAGGTTTCAGCGTGGTCGGCAGCGGCTCGGGTGTGCTGGACAGCACCGGCGGCAGTAACCCCAACAACAACGAGTTCGCCTTCAATCACTCGAACAACAACGGCGTGGTCGCCTCGGACGATCTGGCCTCGCCGGGTGAGCCCAGCACCGCCACGACCGGCCTGGAGGCCAGGATCTCGCTGACCGAGATCGGCGCGACATTCGGCTCCTGTGCCGACATCAAGGTCATGGCCGTTCTCACCGGCAGCGACGGCACCTATCTGTCCAACCAGTTCCTGCCGGCTCTCATATGGGAGACGGATTACAACGTCGGGTCTTACACCGATCCGGACTTGTTCCCGTTCGACTTCGGCGAGACGGACCCGGTGAATCACGGCGATCCGGCGTTCGAGGGCGATCAATTCGCCCCGGTCGAACTGCGCCGGCTCGGTGATGTGCTTGTAGACGTGGACTGCTGCATCAACCTGGATGACCTTGGCCGGTTTGTGCAGGTGTTGCTCGACAAGCCCGAAGACGCGATCACTCCAGCAGAGAAATTCTGGGCCGACATGAACCAGGACGGCAGCGCCAACGGTGACGACATCCAGTTGTTCACGGTCAAGCTGATCGCCGAAGGCGCCTGCCCCCCCTAGGGGCTGCGGCGGCGAATCGCAGAAGGACAAAACCCGATGGCCCGTCCGATGATAAGCCGGGCGGGCCGTCGGATGCTCAGGCTACTCCACACGGGGGTGTAATGTGAATCGAATCGTACAAATTCTCGTCGTTGCCGTGGTCTTGTCTGCCGCATGGCCGGCCTTGGCACAGCCCGACCGGCCCATCATCCAGTACTTCGAGGCTGAGTGGAACACCGTGCGTTATCGGATGCCGGACGTGTTCATGGCCGGCTATGGCGGCGTCTGGCTGCCACCGCCGACCAAGGGCCAGTCAGGCAGCAGCAGCATCGGATACGATCTTTTCGATCGTTTCGATCTCGGGTCCAACACCGCGCCGACGCAATACGGCACGGAGGACGACTTCCGCTTGATGGCCGACGCCTTCCACGCAGCGAACGTCGAGGTCTATGTCGACTGGCTCATGAACCACAATGCGACCAAGGACAACAGCACGCCGGGTTTTCTGGCACAGGGTGGATACCCCGGCTTTGTCCTCGAGGTCCCCGAGGTTGACCCATACGGTGATTTTCACGAGTACTATTGGCACGAAACGTGGGGGTGCTGGTATTCACAGTCCACAAACCCGGGTGACTCTTGTTACAACCTGTACGAAGGAAGGCTGGTCGGCCTGATCGACATCGCACAGGAGAAGGACTACCCCTACATTCGTCATCCCGTCACGCAAGGTGATCCGGACAATATCCCGGCCGGCACCACCTACAACAAGGTGGACGCGGACAACGCCGGGTTTTACCCCGACAGCGACCTGACGCCCGACGTCTTCACCAACCCGGGCACGAACCGAAATCCGGGCAGCACACCCTACACAATCTACCCATTCAACTCAGGCGATCCGTTGCAGGGTGATGCCGTTGTGGAGAACGCTCGCGAGCTACTGATGCGGTCGACCCAGTGGATGCTGGAGGAACTCGGCGTTGACGGATTCCGCCTGGATGCGGCCAAGCATATTCCCACCGATTTCTGGGACACCTATTGGGATGCGTCGGTGTACTTGCGGCACAGGGCCTTTGATGGTTCCTACAACACGCCGTTCTCGTTTGTGGAGGTTGTCGAGGGCGGCGGCATTTCAGCCGAGGACTGGGTCCGCAAGCCGGGAGGACCTTATGGTAATCCGGGCCAAGGCTGGCCTGAGGATGGCGAATATTTCGGCAACCGCGACGCGTTGGATCTCAACGAGGCCGGCGCACTGCGGGACCTCGTTGACGCCGACGGCTCCAACTCGTGGGCCTGGGTCATGGGAGCGTCCTACGACAACCGTGACGACGGCTACAACAACGGCACCATCGGCGTGCATCATGTCAACAGCCACGACAACGCGATCGGTGACACCGAAGACGACACGGTCGCCCACACATACGTCTGCATGCGAACGGGCATTCCCATCGTCTACCACAACGCGTATCAGTTCGGCGACCGGCCGGAGAACTTTCCCCGCAGGAACGGCCGAGACGACGCACTGGGCCTCGACAACGACGCCATCACGAAACTCGTCCAAATCCGAAACGAATACGCCCGCGGCTACTTCATGCCGATCAACGATACCGACCCCGTCAATCAATCTGTGGACGATGTGTTGGTGTTTACGCGGCGGATGCCGGCCGGCACGGACAACCTGCTGATTGCGGTCAACGATCGAGAAGTCTCGCTCGAAGTGCAAACGAGAAATGTGGCGACGACGTTTCCGGAAGGTACGCGGCTGCATGAGTTGACCGGCAATGCCGCCAACACCATCGTGGATCCGGCTGACGTCATCCCGGAGGTGTTGCTCGTTGATTTCGAGGGGCGGCTCAGTGATGCCGACAACCCCACCGACCTGTACCTCAAGATCCCCAGCAATCGGGGCTTTCGCGGCATACTGCACGGCCGGGGCTATGTGATCTACGGTCCTGCCGCGCCCAGCGGAACGCTCACCGTCACGAATGTCGACGAGACGATTCCAGCCGACGACGTCACCGTCGAACCCTATGCCAGACGATTGACACCCATCGACGTCATTCGCGCCGACAGTTTCGAGATTCAGTTGCAGACGACACAGACAGATCCGCTCGATCCAAACACTGACGACTTCGCCGTCTTCCGCATCGATTCGGGCTTCGTTGACTACAACAACAGCGCCGGCGTCGATTACCCGACCGGCTTCCAGGCAGGATACGAGGACTTCCTGACGGAGAATTCCCCGCTGTACGGCGGCGGGAGCGGTACCTATCGGCAGGTGATCGATGCCACGCAGCTCGCCGACGGCTACCACTACATCAGCGTATGGGCATTCCGCCATCGCGTCGCCGGCGATCCGATCATCAAGGACTTCCGCAAGGTGATCTACATTGATCGCGTCGGACCACAGGTCTGGCTTGTCGAGCCGACGCAGACCGGCAACGGTGATATCACGACGAGCACGTTCCAGGCGACAGTCGAGGCGACAGATGTCACCGTGACGGCGGTTCACATCTTCTTCGACAAGCACGTGAGCACGGATTTCATCGCGCTGGCCGAAGGAGGGCAGGACCAGGCGACCCAGGACGGCTTGCTATTCCATCGCACGATCCACGGCGCGATCACCGGGAACCACCGGATCGATATCGTGGCTTTCGACGAACTGGGCGGCGCGGCGGTCCAGCACTATGTCGGCATCAACGCCACGACGTCGCTTTGGGGCGGCCTGGGCGACATGAATAACGACTTCTCGATCGACGGGCGCGACGTCGCCGGTTTCGTCGTGGCCGTCACGGGGTCGGACCCGGAGCCGACGTTCTACCCGGCCGCCGATTTCAACGCCGACGGGCTCAATGATCTTGGTGACTTGGCTGGCTTCCTGGATGTGCTGCTTGCGACGGAATAGGGCGTCAGCCGCCGCGCAGCGATGGCGGCCGGGCCTCGCGGCGCGTAACTTGCGCTGCCACAATCACCTAGTGAAGCTGGCGGCGGCAGGTGGCATTACGCGTGCGAGGCACGCGGTCCGCCGCTTTAATGTGTCGTAAGGAGTCTGAATATGGTGTGTTGTCGACGGGTATCGATTTGTTGGTTTACTATTGACCCGCGATTTCGCATCTGGTAAAATGTTTTTCCACAGGGGGTCTGCGCAATCGCGGCCCCGCTAGGAGGGTCACACAGTGTAATTCTCCGGCGCGTTGCCGGATGTGTGGAAGGGGAATCGAACGTCCCGTTGCCCCCCTTCGGTGAATTCGTGGTAGTGCCGCAGCGCGAAAACGGGCGCACTGTGGTGGTAGGGTGTGTATCCCTTAATCGGAGGATTGTGGAGATGAAGAAGTTTGTGATTGCAGCGCTGGCAGTCATGCTGCTCAGCACAACCGCGATGGCGAGTGCCCCTTACTATGTGCGCGGTGTCAAGGGCGATTGGGGCACAACGTACATGATGGCTGACGACTTCGATGGCACCCACTCGCTCACCATCGATGTTTCCGATCAGACGGCAGGCGACGTGTTCGAATTCAAGTGCGCCGACGAGAATTGGACCGAGTTTGCCCCGCCGAACAATAACGTCCACCTTCGCTATACCGCAGACGACATCACTTTCCATTTCATTCCGAATGCCCCTGCGGACGGCTGGAACCCCGCGGGACACCGCGTCGGCTGGGACAGCACCACCGGCTGGGATGTCATGGGTGATTTCAACGGCTGGGCGGCTCCGTACGCGATGACCGACATGGGCGGCGGGCTGTATCAGGTTGACATCGCCGTAACCACGGGAGCGCACGAGTTCAAGTTCCGGGCCACGGACGACTGGGAGATCAACGTCGGGCAGACGTTCTCCTGGAATGACGCGAACGCGACAATGGACGCCTGGGCGGACGAGACCCATCGCTTCGAGATCGACGTGCCAAACGGCCGCTGGCGGACGTCCTTCATTCCCGAGCCTGCGACCTTCGCGCTCCTGGGTTTTGGCGGACTTGTTCTGCTCCGACGCCGACGCTAACAAGCGGGCACACCGCGCGGCAATTGCCACACGGTTCGCCTGTACAGAGAACACCACAACGGGCGGGCAGGCTCCAGCAGTCTGCTCGCCCGTTTGCTTTGCGCGCTCAACGCAGCCGGCGCGAGAAGGGATTCTCGCATCAGCGAGATTCCTTGTCGGCCGCGGGGGTCTCGCACCAGCGAGGCTCCTCGTCGTCCACGGGGGGCCGGCGCTACTGCCGTTTCATTGCAGGCTGGTAGTACCGCCGCATGTACTCCTTCACCATCCGATGACTGCTGAACGCCGCCGGAATCGTCGCCAACGACCGCTTCATCATCCTGATCCACGCGGTCGGCCGGTCCTTGCGGTCGCGCGTGTAGTACGCCGGGATCACGTCACGCTCCAACCGGCGGTATAACGCCAACGCGTCGCGTCGGTCCGCCGCCTTCGTGCCGTCGTGGTCCTTCCCCGCGCCGATCGACCAGCCGTTCTTCCCGTCGATGCACGCCTCCGGCCACCAACCATCGAGGATGCTCAGGTTCAGGCCGCCGTGCAGGGTCGGTTTCATGCCGCTGGTGCCGCTGGCTTCGCGCGGCCGCTCGGGCGTGTTCAGCCACACGTCTACGCCTGCCACCAGCCGCCGGGCGATGTCCATGTCGTAGTCTTCCAGGTACACGACGCGCCCCTTGAACCGCGGCGACATCGCGTGCCTGGCCACGGCCGTCACGATCGCCTTGCCGCCGGTGTCCGCCGGATGTGCTTTGCCCGCGAAGATAATCTGCACGGGCCGTTTCGCGTGATTCACGATCCGTGCGAATCGCCCGACATCAGAGAAGATCAGCGATGCACGTTTGTACGTTGCGAAACGTCGCGCGAAGCCGATGGTCAAGGCACGCGGACTCAGCCTCGCGCCGGCGGCATTGATCTTCCGCTCGCCGGCCCCGTGCCGTCTCAGTTGATGCCGCAGACGCGCCCGAACGAAGTCGAGCAACTCCTCCTTCAGTGCGAGGTGAATACTCCAAAGCTCCGCGTTTGGAATCCGCCCGGCCGCCGCCCACACGCGCGTCTTATCCTGCGCGCGTTCCCAGCCCTCGGGCAGGTAACGGTCCAGCAGTTCGCCCATTCGCGGGTGCAGCCACGTTCGCAGATGAATGCCGTTGGTGATGGAGCCGATCGGCACACGCTCGACGCGCCGGTTCGGCCATAGGCCGTGCCACATTTTTCGCGACACCTCCCCGTGCAGCTTGCTCACGCCGTTGCGATGGTTCGACAGGCGCAGCGCCAAAGGCGTCATGCCGAAATCCTCGTGGGCGTCGTCTGGATCGACCCGCCCCAGGGCCAGCAGCTCGCCCACGCTGACGCCGAGCCGCTTGGCGTACGTCGCGGCGTATCGGTCGACGAGGCGCGGGGCAAACGTCTCGTTACCTTCCGGGATCGGCGTGTGGGCGGTAAATACCGTCGTCGCGGACACGCATCGCTTCGCCTCGGCAAGGTCGCAACGGCCTTCGTGCATCGTCTCCGCCAGCCGTTCCAGCAGGCAAAACGCGGCGTGCCCTTCGTTCAGGTGACAGGCAACCACAGGCAGACCCATGGCCCGCAACAGCTTCCACCCGCCGATGCCCAGCACCAACTCCTGGCGGATTCGCGTGTCCCGATCGCCGCTGTACAGCCGGTCGGTCAACTTACGGTCCCGCGGCGCGTTCTCCGGCAGGTTCGTATCGAGCAACAGGATGTTCGTTCTGCCCACTGCCAGTCGCCACGCGCGTGCCACGACTGTGGCACAGCCGATCGGGACCTTAACGCGGACGGCCCGGCCCGCTCGGTTCCGCGCCTCTGTCAGCGGTAGATCGCCGGGCGACAGGCGGTCATACACGTCCACCTGCTTGCCCTTGGCGTCGATTCGCTGTCGCGTGTACCCCCGCCGCCAGAAGATGCTCACACCCACCAGCGGCAGCCCTAGGTCGCTGGCGCTTTTGAAGTGGTCGCCCGCCAGCACGCCCAGCCCCCCCGCAAAGATAGGCAACGATTCGTGCAGACCGAACTCCATGCTGAAGTAGGCCAACTGGCCTTTGAGCTTGCCGCCGTAGTGGTCCTTGTACCACGTCCGCGCGCGGAGATAGGTTCTCATGCGGCTCACCGCCGACCGGGCTGTCGCGACGACATCACGATCCGCGGCAAGCGAGCGCAACCGCCGTCCTCCCAGCCGCTCGAGCAGCATCACGGGGTTGTGTCCGGTCGCCGTCCAGAGCCCCGGGTCGATGGAGCGGAACAGTTCGCAGGCCTCCGCATCCCAACACCACCAGAGATTGAAAGCCAACTCCGCCAACGGCCGGAGCCCCGGCGGCAGGGCCTCTTCATTGCGCGTCGCGGCTCTTGTATCGCACGACTCCATTTCAGTAGCTCCCAGCAAAAGCTCCCACGAAGTCCCCAATGCACCTTGCCTGGACCGGATGATATGGTCGTCCCGGAAGATTGAAAACAGGCCGGCGACGTAGTAAAATGTTTTACTAAGCCGAAAAACCCGGCCTGTCAGGAGGGAACCAGTTCCATGACCGCATCCTCTCGCCGCCCGCTTGTCGTCTGCATCGCGCTGTGCGCGATCTTCGGTTCGACGCCGCTTCATGCCCAGTACGAACCGATCCACGTTGGCTTCCTCTGGCACATGCACCAGCCGATCTACTACCCCTACGAAACGCCGGTCGCGACAGACGCCGCCGGCCGATTCTCATTCAGCGTCGTCGACGTCCACAACCAGCGCTTCGGACCCTATACGACGTGGCCGCGCGACGCGATCCAGGCAGGGCTCGGTCTCTCCCACCTCGGTGCGCAGGTGAGCTTTACCGGATCGCTCATTGAGAATCTCAACAGCCTCGAAGCCGCCGGTGTCAACGGCGGCATGTGGAACAACTGGGATGCCGGATACGATGAGGGCGTCGCCTACAACACTTCGCTGGGCAACCCGCGTATCGACATGGTGGCGTTCGGGTATCACCACCCGCTCATGCCGCTTCTCGACGAGATGGATACGCGGATGCAAATCCGCCTGCACAAGCACATCTACGGGCAGACCTGGAACGGCGGCCCGACGTATTCCAACGGGATGTTCCCAGCCGAAACCGCCTTCTCCACGCGGATGATTCCCGCGCTCGTCGCCGAGGGCATCAGTTGGGTGCTCGTCGATAACGTCCACTTCGATCGCGCGTGCATCGGCTATCCGCACACGAACGACTCGGGCCTGTTTGCGCCAAACGCCGCCGACCAGATCAACCCGAATCCCGTCGATAGCGGTGGCGCGTGGGTCCAGTTGCAGAACGTCTGGGCCCCGAGCCGCGTCAGCGCGCCGTTCGGGTATCAGCCGCACCTCGCGCAGCACGTCGATCCGGAGACCGGCGCGATCACGCAGATGATCGCCGTACCGGCGGCGCGCTATGAGGGCAACGAGGACGGCCGGGGCGGATACGGTGCGTTTCTCTACGACCAGGTGATGGACCAGTACATCGCGTACAACACCGACGCCGCCCATCCCATGTTCGTCGTGTTGCACCACGACGGCGACAACTACGGCGGCGGCAGCGAAGCTTACTATCACAGCAACTTCCAGAACATGGTTTCCTGGGTGTCCGGTGACGCAGACTACGACGTGTCCACGGTCGACGATTACCTCGACAGGTTCCCGCCCGATCCCGCCGACCTCATTCACGTCGAAGACGGATCATGGTCCGGGGCCGACAACGGTGATCCCGAGTTCAAGAAATGGCTGGCCGATCCCGATGGTACGGGCTGGAGCCCCGACCGAAACAGTTGGGCCGTGCTCACCGCCGCGAAGAACCGCGTCTTTACCGCCGAGCAGATCGCGCCTGCCGCGGATATGCAACACGTCATGGACGGCGTCGGCACGAATACCGAGAAGGCCTGGCACTGGCTGCTCTGCGGACAGGCAAGCGACTACTGGTACTGGGACGGCACGGAGATCTGGGACAGCAACGTCACGCGCGCATGCAACCAGGCGGTTATCCATGCCGATGCTGTCATCACAGGTCAGCCGGACGACACACCGCCGACCGTCTTCCTGCCGCAACGCGAGCCCTACAACCCGGGCGGCTACGAATGGGGCACGTCGCCGGAGCCGTCCGACTTCGAGGTCTGGACCTATGCCTACGACGTGAGCGGGCTGACAGACGTAACACTCCAATGGCGCGTCGACGCCGACGGTGTCAACTCCTTGGCATCCGTGCAGAACGAGACGTACGCAGGCGGAGTGGAAGTCGGCCCGTGGAACAGCGAGACGATGACGGCCTCCGACGTCCCCCCGCCAAGCGGCATCCTCGTGCCGACCTATCGCGCGATGCGCTACGGCGCGACGATCGCCGATCAACATGACGTGCTCATCGACTACTACGTCGAGGCGGAGGACGGCGAGGGCAACGTCGCCAAGACCGACATCCAGCACGTTTATGTCGGCGTGCTATCCGGCCCCGGTCCCGGCGACGCCGTCACGATCGATCCCGACCCCGCCGTCGCCGGCGATCCCGTGATCGTCAGTTACGATCCGACCGGCGGGCCGCTTGCGGGCGTCGCGCAGGTTTACATGCACTACGGATTCAATGGTTGGGACCCCGTGATATCGCCTGATCCTGCGATGACCTGGAACGCCAGCGACGAAGTGTGGCAGATCACTGTCGACGTGCAGCCGACGGCTACACAACTCGACATGGTCTTCAACAACGGCGCGGACATCTGGGACAACAACAACGGCCAAGACTGGCACTTTGCAGTCACCGGCGGGGGCCCCGGTCCGTCCGACGAGTGGGAGTTGGACGGTGCGTTGGACGCCCGAGCATCGCTCGTTGCGGAGAATAATGGCATGGTGCTCTACGCCGGCGTGATCGGCGACGAGCTTTACGTCGCGACCTGGGATGCCGGCGAGGGCAACGACCACTTCGTCTTCCTCGCGTCGCCCCCGGGGGCGATGCAGCCTGCACCCTGGGCTAAGGCCGGCCAGGTGGCTGCTTGGGCCGCATACATCGGCAACGAGAACGACAACAACTGGGCCGGCTGGTCCGACGCCACCGGCGAAACGGATCTCACAACGGGCGGCGGCTCGGGCTACCTCGAAGGCACGATCAACCTCGCCCAGGAATTCGGATCGGTGCCGGACACGGTCTATCTCGCGGTCGCGCCGTACCCGACCGCCGATGGCTCCACCCTCGCCTTCGCGTACCAGGCGCCGCCATCGATCAACGACGACGGCAATGTCGACGCTGGGGAATACGCCGCCTTCAGCACGGTTCTCAATGGGGATTGCAGCGGTGACTGGGAGGTGGACACCGACGACGTCGCCTGCTTCATCGACGTTCTGCTCGGTCTGGATACGGCCCCCCGCCACATCGCCGCCGCCGACATGGACGACAACGGTGACGCGGACGGTAACGACATCCAGGACTTTACCGACGTCCTCACCCAATAGCGTCCGCCGCACACACCCGCAGCCTTGGCTATCGGGCGCGACACAAATGCTGTCGGCCACAGGGGGTGAGGCCCATGGGTCGTTAGGCGGAGACCATCAGGCAGAGCACGGGTAGGTGGGCATCAGGATTCGTCTTCCGACATGCGCCTCGCCGAAGATCTCGCCATGCAGCAGAGGTTTACAAGGTCGTCCATCAGTTTCTTGACGTCCATGCGCGAGCCGCCCTCCATCAACGCAGTTTCGACTTTGCTCGCGACGGCGGAGATCGGTTCGAACCCGTAGCTGCCGGCCTCTGCTTTTAATAAGCGGCTGAGGAACTCCAGCTTTGTGTTATCCTCCTTGGCGAACGCTTCCTCGACGTCACGAATCTTCTGCGGCAGCTCCGTCACGAAGGCGTCGATCAATTCCAGCATCGACCGGTCCTGTGCCAGCGAACTCAGCAGCGGCTCCTGCTGAAACGATCCGATCATCTTCGCCAAGGCGTCGCTCGTGTACGGCTTGCCGATATACCGGTCACAACCCGCCTCCAGGCATCGCTGCTTGTCTTCGTTCCGTGTCAGGCCGGTCGCGGCGATGATCATCCCACCGTAACCCTTTTCGCGGAGTTGTTTCACAGCGCCAAGGCCGTCGAGGACCGGCATCTCCACGTCCATCATGATGGCGTCATACACATTGCTCATCGCCTTCTCGACGACAACCTGTCCGTTTTCGGCGTGGTCCACCTCGACGTTCAGCTTCTTCAAGAGAGCCGTGGCCAGGCGCGTGATGGACGGATCGTCCTCCGCAAGCAGGATCCGCGTCTTGTTGGCGAGCGCGCAATACTGTCCCGGATCGATCGGCGTGTCGAACGCGATGCCGACCTCATGGAGCATCTCTTCGATGTAGTCGCACCGCATTACGGTGGCGGTCGCATTCTCCCACGCCCCGTGCATGCTTATCAGTTGGACGACGCATCGCGTGCCGGGATAGATGAACCCGCCGTGCAGGAATGAGAGGCCGGTGGCGCTGATGTCTCGCGTTGGTACGAGATAAGGCGTTGGTCCAGCGCTGCCCGGCATCTGCATATGCACGACGCAGCCCTTGATACGGAAAGCGAATCGCTCTGCATGCCGCTTGCTCGCCGCCTGCGGTGTCGCCGCCGCATCGAGTTTCTCCATCACGGCGTCGATGTCCGCATCTGACAAGCGAACCGTTCTGACTAGATTAGACGTAGTACCCACGGGCAACGTTCTCCTGCGGACGCGAGCCGCCTTGCTCCTTCGGTTCCGAGAAACCTGGACCCCGGATTGCATCGAGGTTGATACCGCCTCGCACAGGCAACCCCTCCACGCGCGGGGACCTTGTTCAATCAGTCGGCATGTTCGATGCCCGGGTCCACCTGTTCAGAAGTCCGTCTCACATTACACCCATTGCGACGCACCGGGCACACCGCCAAGAGTCCGATAAGCCTCTCGGCGGACGGGCCGCCAGCAGCACCTCCGAGAACGCCTGCGCCGCGGCAGGAAAACGCGCCTCGGAAAGTCCAGAGGAATGCTAACTCGTGTTGCGGTCCTAGGTTAACCCCAAGAATGTGGCAAGACAGGCGGCGAGCATGAACGATCCGAGGTAAGCTTGTAGCGTTGGGACGTCCGGTGGCGCGGTTTAGTCGAACGCTGTTCCCCTGAACCGGGCGGCCCGTTCGCCGTACCGATTAGGGCTGATTGTGCCGACAACCCTTCAGTAAGGATGGACGCGGAGAGGGGCGGTAGCCGCGAAGTCGCATCCGGCCCGAGCCTTGCGGTATGATCAGCGCAGCCAGAGCCACAGGTTGGGCCGCCGGACATCTACACCGGAACGGCATCCGGCGTGATTGGACAGGGTAGGAGTACGGGTATGTGTGGGATTGTGGCGTACACGGGGTTTCGCGAAGCGCAGCCGATCCTCCTGGAAGGCCTCAAGCGGCTCGAATATCGGGGCTACGACTCGGCCGGCATTGTGATCCAGTGCAACGGCGATTTGCGAATGAGCAAGGAAGCCGGGCGAATCTCCGTCCTGGAGGCCGAGCTGGCCGGCCAGGAAATGAACGGAACGTGCGGCATGGCGCATACGCGCTGGGCGACGCACGGCGCCCCCACGCGCATTAACGCGCACCCTCACCTCGACGCCAGCGGCCGGATCGCACTCGTCCACAACGGCATCATCGAGAACTACCAGGCCCTGCGAACCTACTTGCAGACCCAGGGCGTCGTGTTCCGCAGCGAGACGGACACCGAAGTCCTCGCGCAGCTCATCGGCCACTTCTATGACGGCGATATCGAGGAGGCCGTCCGGATCGCGCTTCGCGACGTTCGCGGCACCTACGGCATTGCCGTGATCTGTTCGGAAGAACCGGGAAAGATCATCGCCGCCAGGAAGGGAAGCCCCCTGATCATCGGCGTCGGCGACGACGAGTACGTGGTCGCGTCGGACGCTTCGGCGGTCATTCAGCACACAACGCAAGTCATTTACCTCTCTGACGGAGAAATGGCCGCCGTTTGGGAGGACGGCTTTCGCACGACGACGCTCGACGCCCTGCCGGTCACCAAAGAGGTCACGGATCTCGAGATGACCCTGACGGACATCGAGTTGGGCGGGCACGAACACTTCATGCTCAAGGAGATCATGGAGCAGCCCGACGCCTCGGCGGACTGCATGAGAGGTCGGGTCAACCTCATGGAGGGTCGCATCTATCTCGGCGGCCTGGCGAATCACGCACGTGAACTTGTTCGCACGAAGCGCATCATCATCACCGCCTGCGGCACCGCCTGGCACGCGGGATTGGTTGGAGAGTACCTCTTCGAGGACCTTGCGAGGATTCCAACCGAGGTGGAGTACGCGTCGGAGTTTCGCTACCGCAACCCGATCATGACGACCGGCACCGTGGTCATCGTGATCAGCCAATCCGGCGAAACGGCCGACACGCTGGCGGCCATGCGAGAAGCGCAAGAGAAGGGCGCGCTGGCCATCGGCCTCGTCAACGTCGTGGGCTCGACGATCGCGCGGGAGACGGACGCCGGCGTGTACCTGCACGTCGGGCCCGAGATCGGCGTCGCCAGCACGAAGGCGTACATCGGACAGTTGCAGGTCCTGACGATGATCGCGCTGTACCTGGGGCGACGGAGGCATCTGTCTCAGCCGGACCTCATGAATTACTTGATGGCGCTCCACTCGATCCCCGAGAAGATCGGACAAATCACCAAGCAGAGCGACGCGATTCGCGAAGTCGCCGACCGGTACAAGGATGCCAACAACTGGCTCTACCTCGGCCGGGGCTACAACTACCCCACGGCGCTCGAGGGCGCGCTCAAGCTCAAGGAGATCTCCTATATCCACGCCGAAGGAATGCCGTCGGCCGAGATGAAGCACGGTCCCATCGCGCTGATTACCAAGGACATGCCGGTGGTCTTCATCGCCACGAAGGACTCGCAGTACGACAAGGTAATCAGCAACATCGAGGAAGTCCGCGCTCGAAAAGGCCGTGTGATTGCCGTGGCGACCGAGGGCGACACGGAGATCGGCAAGCTTGCGGAACACGTGTTCTACGTGCCGGATGTCCCCGAACCCCTGCAACCCCTCGTCGCGATCATCCCGCTGCAACTACTCGCTTACCACGCCGCCGTCCTCCGCGGCTGCGACGTGGACAAACCCCGCAACCTGGCCAAGAGCGTGACGGTTGAATAGCGACCCGTCGTAACGGGTCTGGCCCGCACAGTGGATCCTACAGAACTCACTTCCATACGTCGTCGGGTATAGGCTCCATGGAGATGTTGTGCCACGTGAGCGTTCTGTATACCTTCCCGTCACCATCTATACTGTCTCGGACGACGAAGTAGTCGGGATTGACGGCGAGCACGGAGTGCCAGGGGGAGTCTGGGAAGTAATACTCCACGACGGCACAACGCCGGCCGTCGATCACCTGCGCGCCGAGGAGCTTGCCCTGACGGATAAACCCGCGATAGGCACTGGGGAGGCTTGAGTCGTAGTTGTCGATCGGTGTGCTCCAGAGGCCGGTAGCCATGCCGCAGATGTAGCCCTCCATGTTGTCGCGCAGCATCAGCTTTCGAATGCTGGTGGGCTTCTCCGGCGTGTAGGTGGTCACTGCGTGAGACCCATCCTTGGCAACCAACCATTCCTCGCGGACCATTCCGTCCTTGAGCAGTAGCTTGATCGTGAAGAGGTCGGACGTCGTGCCGAGAAAAGTGACGGTGTCCACGTCGATGATGCTCTTGAACCGCTCGCGCGCGGCCCAAAACTGGGCGGAAACTTCGTAACGGTTCATGTAGCTGTGATGTCTCACATCGAAAGAGATGAACTCGCTTTCGGTGTACCGGGCAAACACGCGGTCTGCCATCTCCGCCAGCGTCGGCGTGCGGCCTTCGCTGTCGACGAACCGCACGTCTTCTACTTCGATCTTGGCCCTCGGCAAACGCGGCCCGCGGTAGGCGTAGTAGATAACGGCCGCCGCGACGGCGACGCAAACCAACGCCGCCCAAAACAGGTTCCTGACCATCCCCTTGCCCTTTCTACGCACAACATGCCTCTTCGTCGTAGTATGACAGCGACGGAAAGCGCCCTTCGAGCCGCAGGTCTCAGCCTACACGGCCCCTCTATCTGAGAACAATCTATAGCATTTCACGCTTGTCTATGACTGTGGCACGGGCGTCTCGCCCGTGAACCCACCGCCGAGACGGCGGTGCCACAGGTGCATCCAACCGTGAAT
>JBDRKQ010000197.1:0-7764 GCA_043813895.1 Planctomycetota bacterium | reverse complement strand
GGAGATGACCGTGTCGTAGGCGGAGGCGCACGTCTCCGCGATCAACGTCCCGCTCGGCCCGCTCGTCCACGTATACCAAACGTCCGGCGAGCTGTTGGATAGGCCGCAACTGGCCGATCCGTTGTTGGTGGCGAACGCGGTGGTCCCCCCGAAGGTGCCGTTGCCGACTTCGGTTGCGGAGCTGCATTCGTTGTTGTCCGGAAGGTGGCCGGTGTCATCCCACCCTATCGCGTCGAAGACAGCGATGTCCGGCGTTTTATAGAAATCCGGATAGAAGGTGGTGCCATAGCCCATAGCCGGCTGCATAATCGCGTAGACCCCTTGCCGAAAGTGAGAGGCTTGATCCGGATCGCCGTCCGCCATCCGGTATTCGACCTCCACCCCGCCCCACTCGTAGAGGACCGTGTTGTGGTCGTCATTCGGCGTGTTGTAGTCAACCAGGCGGGCGGTGGTTTCGAACTCTGCGACCGAGTCCGGGTTGTAATCGCCGGATCCGTCGGTTCTCTGGAAGCGATATATGTCCATTAACTCCATGTATCCGCCTGATGTGCTGTCCGCCGCCGAAACGAAGCCCAGGGCATGTCCGACCTCATGCGCCAGCACGGACTGAAAACAGTATCCGCTGATGGAGGGTGGGGTGTAGTCCCACGAGAAGTCCGTGTTGATCTCCATGCTGGCGGCGGTGCCGCTAGACGTGCCGATCGTCGCGTTGTAGTTCGCGCGGGCGACATACACACTATTCTCGTTCGTGACAGACGAGCTGCCCCCATTGTACCGAACCGGAATGTAGGTCCCGGACACCAACGGCAGATAGTCTTGGATGTAGTCGCTCACGTCCATCCCGTTGATCAGCCCTGTTCGTGCGATTGGCCAGGAAATGTTGCCGGCGTAGGAGACACTGGTCCAGCCCAACACACCTGACGGCAAGTCGCTGAAGCTCAAATTGATCGTGACGGTGATTGGGTCCGAGAAAACGCTCTCGATGTATGCCTCTACCGCGTCGATTGCAGCCTGGGCGCCAGGGGGATCGCCTGACACATTGAAGACGATATCCAGTCCGGACCGCGGTTCGCCGCCATCACGCGGCCCCCCGTCTTGTGAACCATCGTCGGGGTCATCGAAGTACCGGCGGTGCGACGCTGCAACTTCTCGGAGATCGTCGAGCGTGATGGCCGAGCAGTCGCTCCCGCATATCGGTCGCGTTTCAATCACCGTGTCGAACTGAACGCTCGCACCATCCGCGTAGAGCGTACTGTTCAAGACAGGACCGGGTTGTCGGTAGATCATGTGCGCGGAGTGAGTGCCCGGGACATCGCCCCGGGATCCCGCGTCTTCTGGTTGTGCTGCCGAGGGTTGGCTTGTAATCACGAGAATCGCACACGCGAGCATCGCGACGGCATAGCAACCGGCGAGTAAGCGACGAGCCATAATGGTCTCCTGTTTGATTAAATGGAAAAACGACAAAAGGATTCAAATTCTCCCACGCCACGGTATCTTCTCGGGGCTCCAAAGGTCCCGAGGAATACACACGAATACCCACTCTTGGATAGGTCCGCTGATAGGGCGGTCGCCCGGTAACGAGTGTGCGAGGACCTCACACGACCGACCCGATTTCGGATTTGCGCTCGGCTGTTTCCGTCCCTCCGGACTTGCGTCCCGGTCGCCGCGCCCGCCAAGCATAAGACGACCTATGGGACATTGTAGCGAAGAACGCGTCGAAGGTCCACAGTTATCCGGCGCTTTTTGGCATTCTCGTACCCTCTCGACGGCCGGATGGAGGCCTCTCCGGAGCGGTGACGAGGCGGCGGAGGCGCTGAGGACTCTATCCTCACGACCATTGAACCCGTCCAAGATCGAGAGGGTCATGGTGCGGACTCCTGATTCGCGATAACTGAAATAGGTCGTGGGGCAATCC
This sequence comes from Planctomycetota bacterium, assembly GCA_043813895.1. Lineage (GTDB taxonomy): Bacteria > Planctomycetota > Phycisphaerae > UBA1845 > UTPLA1 > CAZTAR01. The sequence goes on along the minus strand of JBDRKQ010000197.1, from coordinate 5,849 downwards.
TGCCGCCGGGCCCTGATGGGCGGTCCTCGTCCCGGAGTGAACGGCCCTTTGACGTGCCGAGCAGCACGTCCACAAAACCTGGAACGTCGTCGATGCCGGGGCCGTCTACGCCGTTCATGTCGACGGCACACTCCTGCAGCGGCGTTCCGCCGCTCATCAACACCGAGACGAACGGCTGGATATCGTCGCCATCGATGAGTTCATCGTCGTTTACGTCACCTTTGAGGCAGGTGATTTCGAACCAAACCACGTCTCCGGTAACCACCAAAGCATAGCCTTGCGTGCTGTCGTTGACCGCCGTCCCGGCCACGTCGATTTGCCATACGCCGGTTTCAGGCGTATTCCGATGCACCTGCTCGGCGTTATTGAGGGCGTCCGCCGATCCGCCGGTAACCGATTCGTTACCACTGAATTCGTTGCCGAGGAACGTACCTGCAGTTGGAGCCGTCACGACAAGGTCGAGGTCGTTGACAGGCGTGAAGCCCGCGGCCACGGCGGCAGGGACGTCCGTCCACACGAGCGTCACCTTCAACGGTTCGCCGCTCCCGTTGACCGTCACGAAATGGGTATCGGTTTCGTCTGTGCTCAGCCCGTCCACATTGCGGACATCCTGGAACAGCAACTTGCGACTGTCGCCGGCGAAGAAGAGAACGCCATCCATCACGACACGGCCCCACCCTTCATTGACAGTGAAGTAGCCCGCCATGCCGGTCATATCCACGGCGGAGTTGATGACGAGGGCCTTGAGCAGTGCGCCGCTGGGCGTCAGTTCGTCGCCCGGCGTCGGCGTGCCGTCGGGATAGTAGCCCTCCATGAAGTATTGCCGCGAAAGTACCGCGAGAGCCGAGACGACCGGCGTTGCGTAGGAGGTGCCGCCACCGAGGTGGGTGCCGCACGAACTGTTGTAGTCCGCGGAGTAGGAGGTGCAGCCGTCGGCGAAGACCTCCGGCCTCTGACGCCCATCGGCCGTTGGTCCGTATCCGCCATAACAGTGCGAGTTCTGGTTGGGCGTGTCGCTCGTGCTCGCAACAGCAAGGCAGTTCTTGGCGTTCTCCGGAGCCTTCACCTGGCCGGAGTTGATGACGGCCACAAGAACCAGATCCTCTTCGTTATTGCGGGTGAAGAGATCGATATCGTGCGACCAGTCGTTGTAGAAGAAGTCGTTGTTTCCCCAACTGTTGTTGTGGACTCTCGCCCCGTCATCGTGAGCGATGGTGAGGCGCTCATTGGCGTAAAAGACGCCTGCGTCCAGGACGCCGTCGTAATGTTGAAAGACGAACTTCGCTTGCGGCGCCATGCTTGTGTGGTTGGGGTTGCTCTCAAGCGGGTCATAACCGGCCAAAACGCCGGCGACATGCGAGCCGTGGTAGTTGTAGTTAGGATTCGGCACCTCGCCATAGAAGGCGAGAATCTTGCGGTGGTCCGGCCCGATGTCGTGCAGCGGGTCGTCGAACGCACAGTGTGTCGTATTGAATCCCCAGTCGATGATGCCGGCGATCTGGTCTTGCCCGTCGAGTCCTGCGTCCCAGAGGGGCGTGGAGTCCAACACGTTGCTCTGGTTGACCCAGGTTGTTGTCGCGTTCCTGGGTTGGGCCTCCGGGGCCTCGTTGATGAACATGACCTCAGGGATTGAACGGATGGCTTTGATCCTGGAGTCCGCGATGTCGACGATCATCCTGCGGTTGTCGCGCACGCGATGTGTTGCTTTGATCTGCGCGCCGGCTCGTCGCAGCAATGGCAGCGAAGTCGGAACGTCGGCTTCGGGAAACACAGAGACGATCAAGCGTTTCTTCCCGGCGGTCTGCAGCGCCTTACGTTCGTGCGTGACGAAACGCGTCTTGCCGATGTCCGGCGAGAGCTTCCACTCATTCTCGAACGGGCCGACCCACCGGACGAAGCCCAACGCGAGCAGCGCGTCCGCATCAGTTCTCGTCAGGTCGGCGACATAGGCGTACATCGGGAGATAGGTTTGCAATCGGACGCCGCATCCTTCGAGTCGGGCTCGTCGGTCGGGCGTGATCGGGCCGTCGAGTTGAATCACGTAGTGGGTGGCCGCCGCGAACTGTGCTCCGGGCCTTAGCAGTGACGCTTTCAGACTGAGATCGACCGTGCCGGTTCTGAGGTGCAGAGAGCGAGGGTCGGGTACCCGTGCAGCGCGACTGTCCTCTTCGTTGCCGCCGGGGGCAGGATCCGCCGCGAAGACAGGCATCGCGACGCAGAGAATCACAATCACGCCGGCGGCCCACCGCCGATGGGTGTCCTTGTTCCGCATTCTCCCTACTCCTGGTGCCTCGAACCCGAGCCTCACAGGACAGGCGGCTATGCGTCTGCAACCGACTCTCACAACAAAGGCGGTGGAATATCGGTAGATCAGATCGCGGCCGCTGGCATCCCACTTGGCCTGTTCAAGGGCCGTACCCTACACCCACGGTTGGAAACAGCAGATCGCCAGCCTCCAACCGAACCATCGGCTCGCTTCTCCCACTAGTATACTAGCAGCTTCACAGCCAGAATGCACGATCGTGCGCGAGAATGGTACCGATAACTTCTGTCGGCAGGCGGTGGGCGTACCGGCTGCCGGCGGCTGACATGCTGGCGAGCCGCGAACTTCAGCCTGTGCGGCCGATCGAAGATTCGAGCGTCTGCCAATTGGGAACAGCCGCGCGGACTGAAGTCCGCGGCTCATTGGCCACGCAGACTCGATGTTGACGACACACTAGTCGTACCAACGTTTGCCGGTCTCTGCCTCGACTCGCGCGCAGGCTTCGGCATCGGAGGCCGCGAACTGGGCGCCGACAAGGAAGCCCTGTTGTGTGAGTTCCTGGTGACGGACGACTGCGGGCACGCGCGGGGCGTTGGGCTCGGCCCAGAATAGCTTGATACCGATAATACACCCCTTGGGCAGGGGCTGGTCGCAGTAGAAACCGATGCCTTCGTTTGAGATGTCGTGGAGTGTTACGCTAATGTCCTCCGCGGGGTGACTGTCAAGGCGCGCGACGAACAGGGGGCACGCGCGATGGTAGCGGATCGCCCCTCGACGGTTGTGGTACAGGTCCGAGTAGGCCGGCCTGGCGGCGAGTTGCAGGAACCGGCTGATTTCTCGCTGTAACGCAACACGGATGTCGCTGATCGATGACTGCCCCATAGTCAACCTCTCCAAACTTTCCACTTTACCGCCCATGTATTCTTACAATACAGATGCTCCTTGTTGCCAAGGTCTGGTAATATGTGATCCAGGCGGCGTGTGTGCGACGTGCGGCGGGCGTTGTTCACCGCTGGGTCCCGTATCTCGGCGCCGAACGACAGGCAGGACTGCGGTTGCATGAATGAGGAACTTCACGAGCAGGACCGGGCGATCTTCAAATCTGCGCGGTGGTATGACATCGGCATCAACTGGGAAGCGCGCCTGCGACGGGAAGTGCCTTTGCTCTGCGAAGTCTTCGGCCCGCCGGGTGAGTCGGGGTTGCTCGACGCGGCCTGCGGAACGGGCCGCCACATTGTGGCCATGTCCGAGGCGGGATACCGCGTGACGGGGCTGGATCTGTCGGCCGAAATGCTGGCGACCGCGAGCGAGAACCTGGCGCAACGCCGTGTCGAGGCGAAGCTACTACACGCTTCATTTGAGAACGTTCCGAAGGATTCGGAGCGGTTCGACGGGGTTTATTGTCTGGGTAACTCCCTGGCAGCGACAGGCGATAAGCAAGCCGCGGAGCGATCCGTCGCCGCTCTGGCAGCAGCGCTCTCGCCCGGCGGACGGATGGTGATCCAGATCCTCAACTTCGCGAAGCTGCGCCGGGAGCACCCGCGCGTACGCGGCCCACGAGTCTGCCGCCACGGGGACACTGAATACATATCATCGCGACTGTTCTCGTTTGACGGCGACGCCGTCGAAGTCACAAACCTGACTCACTGGCGCGATTCCGGCGCGGCAACATCGGATTCATCGCCCGCACACGGGTGGAGACAGCACGCTTCCTCGGGCGTGCTATACGCGATCTCACCGGAGCAATTGGGGCAGTGGTTATCCAGCAGCGGCCTGAGGGTCGAAGCGGCCTACGGCGCGTACGACCGGTCGCCGTTTGATGCTGACATCTCGAACGACCTAATCGTGATTTCCCGGAAGTAGGGCGCGTCTCGGACGCATCTTTTTCTGAATGGTGCGTCAGGGGCGTACCCTCCTCGGCTTTGCCGGCGGTCGTTGATTCTGGGCCGCAATCACCCTCTGGTCGTGACGAACTCTCCCGCCGCGCCGTCTCCGTGCCAGCGAGTCATAATCATCTTCTGCCTGGTGAAGAACCGAATGCCGTCTTTGCCCTGGATGTGCAGGTCGCCGAAGAAGCTGGCCTTGTGGCCGGTGAAGGGAAACATTGCCATCGGGGCGGGAACGCCGATGTTGATGCCGATCATGCCGGCGCCGGCAGAGTGCTTGAACTCGCGGGCCGCGCGGCCGTCGCGCGTGTAGATCACGGAGCCGTTGCCGTATTCGCTTCGGTTGGTCATTTCAATGGCGTCGCCCAGCGAGCCGACGCGGGCCACGCTGAGCACGGGGCCGAAGAGCTCGGCCTTGGCAACGTGCATCTTGGGGTTTACGTAGTCGAAGATCGTGGGGCCGAGATAGAAACCGTTGGGGGTCTCCTTGACCTTGATGCCGCGGCCGTCACGTGCGAGCTTCGCGCCCTCCTTCGAACCGATCTCGATTTGCTTGCAGAGGTTGTCGCGGTGCTGGCCCGTCACGACCGGGCCCATGTCCGCGCCCCAGTCGCGATCGGTGGGTCCGACCTTCATCGCATTCGCGCGGGAGACGAGCGTCTCGACGAGCGGCCCGGCGGCATCGCCCACGGCGACGGCGAACGGGCCTGCCATGCAGCGTTGGCCGGAGCAGCCGAACGCGCTGGTCTGAATCGCGGCGGCGGCGGTTTGGATGTCCGCATCGGGCATGACGATGATGTGGTTCTTCGCGCCGCCGTTCGCCTGGCAACGTTTTCCGTGGGCGGTGGCGGTTTCGTAGATGTACTTGGCGATGGGCGTGCTGCCGACGAAGCTGACGGCCTGGACGAGCGGATGCCTGAGCAGAACATCCACGCACTCCTTGTCGCCGTGGACGATGTTGAACACGCCCTTGGGCAGGCCCGCTTCCGTGAAGATGTCCGCGAGCTTCATCGCGCTGAGGGGGACCTTCTCGCTGGGCTTCAGGACGTAGGTGTTGCCGGCGGTGAGGGCGATCGGCAGCGTCCAGAGCGGGACCATCAGCGGGAAGTTGAACGGCGTGATCCCGACGCACACGCCGAGCGGATAACGATACGTCTCGCAGTCCACGTCCTGGGCGAGGTTGTGAACCGTGTCGCCCATGGTGAGGGTGGGCATGCCACAGGCGAACTCGACCATCTCGATGGACCGCCGCACGGAGCCGACGGATTCGGCGTAGGTCTTGCCGTGCTCACGCGAGATGGTCCGGGCAAGGTCGTCGGCCTGCTTCTCCATCAAGGCGACGGCGCGGAACATCACCCGGGCGCGCTCGACGATGGGCGTGTCGCTCCAGGCGGGAAAAGCTGCCTGGGCGGCTTCGATCGCGGCGTTTGTCTCTTCCTCCGGGCAGAACGGGCACTGGGCGATCTGCTCACCGGTGGACGGGTTGTACACGGGCCCGAACCGGCTGGTCTTGGAGTCAACAAGCTCTCCGTTGATGAGGAGCTTGACGGTTGGAATGTCGCTTGATGGCATGTGATGTTCTCCTGTTCCTCGTTTCATCATTCGATATGGTAGCCTTTTGCGAGGCGGGGGTCCAAAGGGGCGGTGCCTGCCGGCGCGGGGTGCCATGCTTTCACGTGACGAAGTCACGGGTAAGCATG
>JBDRKQ010000196.1:0-4975 GCA_043813895.1 Planctomycetota bacterium | reverse complement strand
GATAGCTTCGTATTCGTCAGGTATCCCTTCAACCCATCCCACCGGGCGGCTTGGGCGACCTTCGCCTCGTCCAGTTCCACCGTAACCTCGCCGGTGAGCTTCAGGAACCGGTTGTACCCGCGGTTGTTCAGGTGCTCCTTGCTCAGTCGCCCGCTGCTGATCCGCTTGCGCAGCCGATGCAGACCTCGCTCGCGGTTGTAGACATCCTTCCTGGCCCGCTGATCGGAGTACGCCACGATCAACCGGCCGTACTCATGCTTGATCTCCACACACTGGCCGTTTCGCAACCCGTCGCAACGGGCGAAAATCGTCTCCTGCATCGCCTGCGTCTCGTTGCGGATACGGGCCGCCACGATGAACGGATAGCCCTCTTGATCCAATGCCGTGAGGTTCTTGTGACTGAGCATCGCCGCGTCGGCGACAACAACCGGCGTGCCGACGTCGTACTGTTCCGCGATGCGTTCCAGTACCGGAATCAGCGTCTTGCCCTCGAAGGTGTTGCCTTCGAAGATGTCGTATCCGATCGGATAGCCGCCCCGGCCGATCAGCAGTCCTAGCATGATCTGCGGGTTCTGGAACTTGCCGTCTTTCGAGAAGCCGATTCGGCGCAGGTCGTCCTCGTCTTCGGCTTCGAAGTACAGGCTGGTCATGTCGTAGAAGACCACGCTGATCTGGCCGAGGATGCTGCGGGAATGCTCGTAGGCGATCCGCTGGGCCTGTGGGGTGTACTGTTCGTTGAGGCGGTCCAGGAAGCGGTAGATATCCTGGACAGACACGGTCTTGCCCTGGTAGCGATACAGGTAGTCGATCGTCTTGAGCTTGCTGGTCGGATACGCCAGCCGAGCGACGACGATGTCGCGGAAGAGTTCTTCGGGGATCGCGTTGAATCCAATCTCGTCGAAGAGCTTACCGAGGATGAGTTCCGGTCCCAATGTGCGGATCGAGGCGTTCTCAAGCGTGCGAATGACATCCAAGGCGACCGCGTTGGCCTGTTGGTTCATGGGGAACAGCGGATACTGTCCACTCTGCCTGTCAATGAAGGCCTTCCCGAGTTCAACCAGGCGCTCAACCTTCTCGGGATGCCGCGCCGAACCGATCGTCTTGACCACGCGATAGCCGTTGGTCTTGTCGATGACCTGTACGCTGACCGAGCCCGATTGATTCTGCTTCTGACGAACGAACATAGCCCGATTCTACACGCGGGACACCCAAATCCGGAACACCCCTATTGCCAGATAAGGACTTACAACCGAACATCACCGACTTGTCGAAGTCAGGTCTGCGTGCTGCTCCGCTGCCGCTGCCGATGGTCCACAGTCGCATCAACGAACGCATTAAACGTGCTGGCGGGTATCGCCAGCGGGTCACCGGATTTGACTTTCTTGAGGGAACTCACGATGTCACCTATAGCCCGATCTACTGGTAAGGGGGATCAATGCGAAACCAAGCGTTCGAACAACGGCCTGAAACACTTCAGAATCCAAAGCGCTGGTGCCCAGTACCAATATTTCCGGCGAAGGTACCCGCCTATTAGTCGAGATCGCCACTTCTCAGCTACGTCCTCTGTGTTCCGAAATTCCGGCGACTTCGTTTTGTGAATGTGGTGACCAATTTCGTGACACAGAACGCCGCCGACGATACTGTCTTGTAAGGGGCGGAACGGAGGGTTGAAGCCCGTATTCTGTACGATATTGTCGGTGAACAGCTCGATCCAAGCTGATTCGCCCTTCCACTTCTCATGATACAACCCCAGGCATTTACGAGTTTCCACCACTTCACGCTTCGCCCGGGTCTTGCTTCGCCGTCGCTTGTGGTTCAATCCTCCCGCATCCGTCAGTACCACCGTTCGAAGGCCAGCTAGATACTTGGGGGATAACCCATCGAGAAGCCGCCGTGTCGCTCTGTACACCCAGCGCGGTGGCTCATAGGCTCTGTAAGCTTCTCTGATTTCCACTTCCCTCATGGTACCTCCCTCACCTTCGTCTAGGCTGGATTCTAATGCAAATGGCCATGCGTTTCACACTCCAATCCCCAGTTCAGAAAAACTGCCTTCGTCATAGACTTTCTCGATGTAGACTGCGATGGGCTTCTTGACGATAGCCTTGGCCGTGACGTCTTCGGCATCGGCGTAGCGGACCCACATGTACTCCCAGCCTTTCTTGGCGATGCTGGTGATGTCGCCGACGGTCAGGCCGGTGCGGTTGGGGCTGGCGGCGAAGCGGAAGCTGATCTCCCAATCGTCGACGCCGCGCTTCGAGCCAGATGCGCCCAGGAACAGGCATTCTCCGGCGGCGAGACCTTTGAACGAGGCGTTATTTGTCTTGCCGGTCAGGTTGAACAGCGTGCCGCGATAGGCCTCCGTGACCGTCGCATCTGCCAGATAATGCGTCTCGGAGAAGCTGTAGACCGGAACGGTGATGTCCACGCCTTCTACGTTGTCGTGCGTCACACCGACCGCCCATTTGAAGTCGGGTGCGGTTTTGCCGGCCGGGGCGTACTTGTTGGTCGTCGAGATTGACTGCGTGACGTGCTGCGTCCCGCCGCCGGTGTCGAAGCTGAAACTGCTCTCGCCGACTTCCGGCGGCGCGTTCGTAACATAACGGACGCTGCAGTCCCACTTGCCGCGACCGGTGGCTGTATCGACGAAGATCGGCTCCAGCGTACACTCGTCCCTGTCCAGGTCTTCGTATGTAGATGGCGCAGCCGCCAACAGCGCCGACTTGGCCGCTGTGTCGCTTGCGGTGCCATCAACAATATAGTGGAGCGTCACCGCCGGGTTTTCGCCGGTAGTCCATTCGCGGGAATCGACTTTTTCAGTTACGGTTGCCATCTTTTCGCCTCTATGTGAACGTGACTCCCTTTGCGTTCTTGAGCGGGCGGGTGTTCTTCTCGATCTTGTCGATGCCGGTGGCCATGCGGTCGGCTGCGCCGCCGGCCTGGAGGCCCAGGACGTTGCTGGCTACGAACGTGCCCATCGCTCCGATCTTCGCGGCCTGCGTGCCCAACAGGTCATCCAGCCCCGCAATGGCATTGTTCGCCTTGGCGATAATGTCGTCGGCCGAATCCAGCCTGCCCGGCCCTGCGTCTTCCTTGGCCTTGCGCTTATCGCGGGCTTCGTTGATGGCGTCCTGCCATTCCTTGCGGGCCTTGATCAGGTCGGCCTCATTTTCCGACATGCGGCCTGCGTACTCGTCATCGAGCGCCTTGTGCTTATCCAGATTCTGCTTGCCGATCTGCGTCATCGTCGCGTCATGCAACTCGGCGGCCTCTTCCCGCTTTCGCTGGCGCTCGGCCTCGGCCTTTGCCTTGTCGCGGTCCTCCTGATTGTCGATCTTATTGATTGCGGTGGAGGTTTCCTGATCGATTTTGGCGTAGACCTTCGAACGCGACTCAGCCGTCGAGTCATCGAACAGGCCCTTAATCCACGTCCACGCCTTCTTCGCATAGCCCTTCATTCGCTGCCATGCCCTGGCGAAGTAGCTCACAAAAGTGGTCCACGCTTTGGACAGGAACGCGACCGTCTCGATCCAGCCGACCTCTAGCGCGTGCCATACCACCTCGACCGTAGCCAGAAGGCCATCCCATGCGTCGTAGCCGATTTTGATGAAAAAGTTGCGGAAGTTCAGCCAGGCCTTTTCGAGGAAGTTCACGCCGCGCGTCCACTCCATCTTCAGCGTCAGCCACAGCACCTTCATTGCCAGGCCCATGTCGCCTGCCGCCAGGGCGTCGGAGATGCCGCCGAACGCCGCCAACGCATCTTCCTTGAGTATGTTGAACTTCCCACCCAGCCAGGTGAGGGCCTTGCCGCCCGCTTCGGTGGTGTACAGAAGGTAGATGCCCAAGGCCGCGACGGCCGCGATTACTGCGCCAATCGGCGTCAGCATAAATCCGATCACGCTGCCAAGGAGTTTGAATACGGTCCCTACCGTGGTCACGATGGTGACAAGAACGCCCAGGCCACTGCCGAGCGCCGAGATGATTGTTCCGAGTACAGCCAGGGCGATCCCGCCAGCCAGTACAGCCGCTGCGATCTTCATCACGGTGACAATCAGTTCATGATTCTTCTGAATCCACGCACTTGCCTTTATGACCACGTCGGTTATGGTCTTTGCGAGTTTATCCAGGACCGGAGCGAGGGCAGCGCCCACGCGGAAGACGCCCATCTTGACGACCTTCCAAAGCTTGTCGAGCGTGTCGGTGAACTCCTCGGCGGCAGCCGCATCCTCGGCGCTCATCGTCAGGCCGAGCCTGCGCGCTTCCTTCTGGAGCGCCTCGATGCCCTTCGCACCTTGGGCGAACATCGGCAGCAGGTTCGTGCCGGTCCGCCCAAACAGGCTCATGGCGATGGCCGCTTTGCGCGTGGGGTCTTCGACTTGGCTGATTCGATCTGCCAGCAGCTTGAATTGCTGCTCAGGCGAAAGCCCGTCGAGGTCCTTGAATGTCAGCCCCAGATCAGCCAGCGCATCAACGGCCGTGGACAGCCCGCGTCCGGCGTCGTAGATGCTCCGCTGCATCTTGCGGAAGGCGTTCTCCAGCGTGGCGAATTCCGTGCCGGTCTGTGAGGCGACGAACCTCAATTCACTGAGCGTCTCGACGGATACGCCGGTCCGCTTGGACATCTTGGCGACTTCATCGCCCATCGAGCTGAACACCTTGGCCGCTGCCGCCATCGGCGCGAGCATAGCCGCTCCGAGGCTGGCCATCTTCAGCCCCATGTTGCGGATGGATGCCCCAAAAGCCTTGAGTTTCTTCTCCGCTCGCCGCAGACCGCGCACGAGCTTACTGTCGTCGGCGAACAGCTCGACGAAAGCGCGACCGGCTCGGATTCCTTTTGTCAGCCGTGACGAATGAGAGATTCTTCGCACCTCGGTCTGGGTGAGAAGGATACGTGGTGACGGGGGTTTCGGGGGGCAGCAACTGGTGGCGAGCATGCCACAAACACTTTTTTTCGGCAAAAGCATTATTTTCTTGCATC
>JBDRKQ010000195.1:0-16080 GCA_043813895.1 Planctomycetota bacterium | reverse complement strand
GCGAACGATCCGGTGGAGGAGATTACGTTGAACAGGAAGTACGCGTACAGCGCGAATACCGAGGCTACGAGCAATCCCGGTGGCAATAGTGCCGCGAGCGCGGCACGCCCGCCGCTGACCTTGTGCGTGGCCCTCAGCGTGAATACCGCGCTGATGCACCACCAGATCCAGCCGAAGTAGTAACCGAGGCACGGCACGCCTGTGGCGATATTCGCCCCGCTGCTGTAGCAAATCGCCTCATATGTTCGACTCAAAGGGCCGGAGGTCGGTCCGGTCAGGCGAAGCAGGCCGTGTGAGAGGAGTCCCCACACGACGATGACGAGCAGGCCGGCGCACACCAGGATGACTGCTACGAGACCGAACTTAGGCAAGGCTCCCACGACTCGCCAGAATCCGATCTGAGGCCCACCTCCCATCGAAAAGACGAAGGGGATCAGGAGAAACGGACCGAATCCCGCCAACATGGCCAGCATGTTCGTGATGAGTGCAAACCACCACGCCTGGCCGGTCGATCGCTCCTTGGGCGCAAGCTGCACTAGTCGCCCCGGCCCCGTCATGGCCAGCCAGATTGTTGACAACCACCCCTTGAATCGCCCGACCTTCCGGCGGTCCAGCCACGGATGGTACGGCGCGTCGGTCTGTTCCTCTTCCAGCCCCTCGGTCGGCAGGAGGATCATCTCGTCCATCGCGATGTGGTTGCCGCACTGGACGCAATCGAAGTCCCGCGGGACAAGATGCCCCTCGGGATCCGTCGCGTAGTACGCCTGCTTGCAGTGTGGGCAGCAGAACTGCACCGAGCCCGGAGCGAAGTCAAAGTCGCTCGGCAGGAACGGCGAGCCGCACTCCGGACACCGCCGCGATTCCAGATTCCAGAGCCGGTAGTTGCAGGTGCGACAACGCATGGTTTATTCCAGACAACATCACGGCCGAACAGCCACTCGTCGGTCGGCAGGATGCGTCGGCACCAAACCGTCAGGACCAGCAGGCAACCTCCGCCTTGATCCGTTGTCGGCTGAGCCACACGATCAGAAACACCGGCAGCGCCCAGCCCCACACGAGGCCGAATACGACCGTGAACGCACCCATGGCGGCGAAGAAGCCACCGCCCATCGGCGGCATGGCGGCCCCACCCTGCTGCTGAATCGCCTCGAATGTGTCCTGCTGGACGAGGTAGCCGAGGATCGAACTCGCCAGGGCGAAAGGCACTTTCAGCATGGCCCAGTAGAAGCCTGCCCGTACCGCCCATCGCCGACGCTTGAGGATGCCGATTCCCACCACCAACAACAGGATGCCAAGGCAAAGCCCGAGGATCGAGAGCGGGATCGTCCACGCTTGCCACGTCAGCATACCTTCCATACCCGTCGGTTGTCCGACCGGCGCCATCCTCGCGAATCCGCCCATCAGCAGCGGAGAGACCGCGCCGCTGCACCCTTGCAGGATGTTCAAGGCACCAAGGATAATCGCGATGATGCCGATCGCCGTCGCCCAACCGCCGCCACGGTTTGCGGCGCTCGCCGTCATCGGCGGAGGGACGGTCGGCGGATGTACCGGCAGGGCCACCGGCTGGCGTTCTGGTTGCGGTTGTTCTGTGTCCATCACGAAACCTCCTCTGTGTGTGGACCATGCCGGCAGCGATCCCGGCCGGCTGCGGATTGCGCTACCGCTCGCCCGGCGTGGGCGGTGGGCCGATCAAACCGAGCAGATGGTGGAGAATGCGGGCCGTCACGCCCCAGATCGTGCCGTGGTCGGAAGGGTACGTCAGTGCCCTGCCCAGCTCGTTCGGCAACTGATCCTGGAATCCCTCACCGTAATGACGCTCCAAGAGTTGGCACACGGGGACCTCGAATACGCTCGCGACTTCCGCCGGATCCGGCTGAGGCGTCGCGACACCGTCCCAAACGCCCACGAACACGTGGACCTTCACCTTCGGAATCTGCGTCGCAAAGGCCCCCAACTCGCCAAGCAGGCGGATCGACTCTTTCCCGATGCTCACTTCTTCGGCAGTCTCCCGATAAGCGGTCTCGCTCGGGTTCGCGTCGCCAGGCTCGATGTGTCCGCCCGGCAGCGCGATCTGCCCGGACCAAGGGTCGGTGGGTTGCTTTGCCCGACGAATCAGCAGCAGGCGCGTCTCCTCACGGTCCACAAACACCGCGAACACCGCCGCCGGCCGATCAGTCGGCCCAATGGACAACTCCCGCGGTTCAGCCGCTTGAAGAAGCTGTTGCAGTTTGGCAAAGTCGAGGTGCGTGCCGAACTCCTGCCCGATGAGTGCGTTGCCTGTCTAATCAAGTAACGGACATAGCCTAGCAGAAGCGGTGCGGTCCCGCACGGCCGCGTGCGCCGACACGGCCAAAACGACGGGGCGATCTCCAGCTCTCATTCAGATCCGCGCGTGTTAGCAAGCGGTCACCACCCTAGATCAGAGCCGCGCGTGTTAGCAAGCGGTACCCTGGCGATTCCAGGAGGCCTTTGCATTTGAGTGATAACCGCCCCCTACAAAAACGCCCGGGCCGCGCCTCGGTGAGACACGGCCCGAACAGGTTGAAGCCTGCATTGTTGTGCAATCACGCCGCCTTACACCTCGCAGCGCGACACCTCGCCGAATCATGCCGCAGCAGCGCGATAACGCCGGCCGAAGACAACCGTCCCCGCCGTCAGTAGCAGCAACGTCATGATGATCAGGCCCCATTCGGAGACGGTGGGGATCGGCGGGGGACATTCTGTCGTGCCATCACCTTGGTACACGCCGCCCGCATTCAGGCAGCAAGCCTCCGTGGTGATGGGGCAGGTTAGGTCAGGCAGAAGGCAGGCCCCAGTTGGCAAGCAGTCTGTTCCATCGCCTTGGTAAGTGCCATCGACGCCAAGGGCCTCGCAGCACGTCTCCGTCGTGATAATGCACGATCCGTCGGGCAAACAGCAGGCGCCAGCCGGATCACATGTCGTCCCCGCGCCCTGGGGCGTGCCATTCGCAGCCTCGCAGTCATCCGGCGTCAGGAAAGCACAGGTCCCGTCTTCGAAACAACACTCCTCCTCGCACTCGTCGTCGCACTCGAAGAACTGCTGCAGTTGCGTGGCATCTGCGGAGTTCACATCCCAATCCAATTCCTCCACCGGCGTCAGCAGAAGCGCGGTGAGGGTGTGATTGTCTTCGTTCTGGCCCCAATCACCTGGAGTCGTGAGAAAACCCGTCTCGTCAACACAGACATGTCCGTCAGCGTCGAGTTTCGCGAGTAGACCATCCTGTCCCCCGGCGCCCCAACTCGAGGTCTCTCCTGCGACCCACAACCGCTGGTCGACATCCTCAACCACAGCGTAGCCTGTCTCATGTTCAGGGTCTCCCCACGTCCAGAATCGTGACCCCACGAGATCAAGGGCGGCGGTCCACCTGGATACCAGAACCTGACCAGGTGGAGACCCATACTGCCCGGTGACCACGAGGTTATAAGGGGAGAAACTCTCCTCGATAATGCTGTAGCCTTCGGTCGTGCCGGGCGTTAGCTTCTTCTGCCACCCCCCGACCTGTGTACCGTCGCAGTTGCGTTTGGAAATGAAGAGATCATCACCGGTCTGCCCGGTAATCAGCGGCTCATCGTTGTGATTCAGCGTGATAGAGTGGCCCACCGCGCTAACGTCACCTGCCTCCTGCATCCAGCGACCCCAGCCGATGGCCATAAGCGGACCGATCCTGACGAGCAGCACGCGGCGGTTGTCGTCTGACGGACGCACCATACCTCCAACGATCATGTAGTCGCCGCTACAGGCCTCAACCAGCGAGTTACCCCAGTAGTCCCAGAGCGGTGAAGCGAGCCCGCGGAAGCCCCTCTTGAGCACGAGATCACCGTTGGTGTCGAACTTCGCCAACAAGAGAGACCATAACTGACCAATGTCGTCCCACACGACACCGGTGACGACGAAGTCGCCACTTGAGTCCTGAATCACGTCGTATCCACGCAGTTGGTAGAAGTCCCCGGTACCGCTCGGATCGGTGAGCACAGTCGTCCAGAGTTCGACTCCAAGCGAAGTGAACCGCGAAATGAGCAGATGCTCCCCTGCCCCGCCGACACTAGTCGTGATTCCCGTCACCACAAGGTTTCCGCCGGAGTCTTCGATGATGCTCCGTCCTTCCTCGTCACCGCCACCGCCCAGCGTCTTCTTCCAGAGGATTTCTCCGCACCCATCTGTCGTGAACTTGACGAGGAGAACATCCTTGTTTCCTGCACCATCGCTCTCTGTATACCCCACGGCCACGACACCTCCGCCCGACGTTTCGACCACATCATAGAAGACATCTCCGCCGGTGCCCCCCACGGCTTCAACCAAGCCGCCGTCAGGTCCGCGCGCCCCCCCGTCCTGGCCCATCGCCTGTGGCCCAAAGAATGCCAAGGCCACAACGACCAACAACATTGCAACTGCTCTCATCTGACACCTCCGTTTTCTTCCAAGTTGACAGAACCCACGATTCCTCTTAACTGAACACGGCGACGCTCGGTGCGTTCGCCACGGTTGCCCTTCCTTGACAGGTATCCATTCTCGCGGTGCATCAGGCGTATCCGAACGATCGTGCAAAGACGCCGCAGACGTCACGCTGCTCGGCGCTGACTAGAGGCGGCGGTTGGCTATCGTGTTGCGCGGACTTCCGGTACTCTCACGCAACCGCCGTCAGCGAGCCTCGGCACGCCTCTCGTCCCATAAGCGGAAGCCATGCCGGCAAGTCACGTTTGGCTGTCCCTTTTTCGAGGCGCTGCCTGCGCGGCTGCCATCTTCACCGTCCGGCCGAGGTGCTTGCTGCCGGCCGAGGCGTCAAACGCGCGGAGTTCTGCCGCTGAAGGTGGGACCAGACTGGAATCGGTGTGCTGTTCGTAACGCGCTTGGGCGCTGCTCGTGTGGCCGATTCGGAGTGCTGACCGGAGGACCGGCCCGCCGCACGCTTCGGCGCGGCTTGTTGTCGGTCGTTGCCTCCGGCCTTCCAGGCTCGCCCGCTTCCAACGTCCGATATCTACTACTCAGCCTATCGCGTGAAGAGTCCGATAGTCAAGCCTGAATCCGGATTGTTCGACCCGAATCTTCTTGGATTCCCAGAAGTTTCCTCTGGTCGCTGACGGTCTGAGCGCGGTTCGGTCGCCTGCGATTCCTCCTCGCGGTCCTCTGTCGGCACTCGCCTGTGGGCGTGTTGGCGCGCCGTCCCATTCCCGGCTCCGCGCACGGATTGCCCGACGCAGGCGGGTACGCACGAGTGGCGCCTGTGGTGTGAGTTTGCGAAACGAGGCTGACGGGACTCGGACCCGCAACCGCCGGCGTAACCGGCCTGATTGAAGTGTGAACCAAGCGACAAGCTCACGACAACCCCGCGACGTCGAATTGGAAACGAAGGTGTCGTGGGGTCGTCGCCCACTTCCGCGCCGTGGTCGGCTGCAAAGTGACGCGAGATTGACGCACTCAGTTGAGTGTCCAATCGGTAGATATCCTGGCGAAGGCGCATCGCCAACAAAGGCCCCGGGAATCTCAGTGAGTGCCCACTAACAACACAGCATTTACGTGCGTTTCCACACGCACAGAACCATGATCCTGTGATGCCCGCCACCGTTCTACCCTGCTGACCGCACCAAAACCGCCCAACACCGCGAGGGAAATCCACGCAGTGCCGCCTCGAGCGCCCCCCCAGGATCGACCGAGCATGAAAGGCCTCAGCACTCGCCCCGTCGGCTCGCCCGCACCGTTGTTTCCGAGCATTCATTCGGGCGCGTCAGAATTGGTGTCGGCCGTGACCGGAACGCGAGTGGTCACGATCATGCTTGTCCGAGTGCCGCTCGTGGCGCACACGGTGTTCGGAATAGCGAGCACGGCGCGGCGGCGGATAGTAGGACTTCTCGGAGTGCCGCCGGACGTCGCGGCAGTGAGAACGACGGTCGCCGCATCCGGCGGCGAGCACGAAGCTCATCCCTATGGCCATGCACACCACCCAAGCCACTTTCCTGGAGATCTTCACCTTGCTGAACATATCAGTCTCCCATGCGGCGTGATACGAGGTCCATACGCTGTCGAATCGTTGCGGACAGCCAGCCGCTTCCGATAGCGTCATTTGTTGCTGTTGCGAGCAGCTACCAGGGAAGACACGGCATGGCGCGGAAGGTTGGCTACAGGTTGCCCCCTTGGCGGACGAAGTGGTTCTCAATGACATCCAGCCGCTCGTTGACTACCTGCTGGACACTCCGTGAATCTCGGCCTGGTACGCAGCGGTCGGCTCGAAGCTGGGCTCGCACAAGCAGTACATCCGGTTGGCCTGAGCATTGAGAGTCAAGTCCCTTCTTTGACGTATGCGGCACGGGAGGTACAGTCGTGAAGCTCAATGTGAAGGCGATGGCGTTTGCGTTCGCGCTGTTGTGGGGCATCCTTCTGGTTGAAGACGGAACCGTTTCTTCCACAGGAGGAGCCCGATGAATACTGGAACACGCAGGCGACACTGCCTCTCACTTATCCGAGACTCAGCTTGACGCTCGTCATCCAGGATTCCCCGTTTGCCGGACTTTCGGCCATCAATCTGATTGCCTGAGTCTTCTCGATTCAAGCGGGCTCGTCGGATTCCGCGCTGAATCCGCCTGCCTGAAGAGGCGGTCATCTGCATGGAAACCGCCAGTAGCCCCGGTGGTGGTTTTGCAATGCCTGTATTTACAGCCACTTAGGGCCTGTAGAACAGATAGGCAATTCGATTCCGCGTGGAGTGGTGGCGTAGCCCCGGGGGTGGGGGTTTTCAAGAAAAACCGGATCAATGGCTTGAAAGACTGGCTGATCTTCAGTAGTCTACAAGCTGCTTGGCGTGGCTCGCCACGAGGGAGTGCGCGCTGGCATCCAAGTGGCGCAGTGCATCGGACTGCTCGCGGAGAGAAGCCTCGCGACAGGACCCGGTGGAGGGGAAGATGCGTTTACTGCCTTCGACTTATGCACAATTGGCGGCGTCCCAGAGCGGATCACCGAGCGCCTGCGCTACCGTACCGCTCGAACGGCACGGGAGCTGGCGCGTTGAGGTTGTTCGCCGCAAATGCGGCTCAGATAAAGGAAAGGATCAACGTAGTAGGCGAGTCTGAACGGCGAGAGCGGCCGTGTTGCATCGCGGCCAACCAGAGCGTAGAGAAAACATTGTGAAGAGTCCTCAGTTTCTTCAGGAGGCCACCGTATGGACGGGAAAAAAAGAGTATATTGGCTAGGAGCGCTATTGTTGTGTACGAGTATCCTGGTGGTCGCCACGACGGCGGCACCGGTGGAGACCACGAAGCTCAAGGCGCTGGCTCCGTCGCCTGACTTGGCGGCAGCCATGTTGTCGGCGGAGGCGGTTGGCGCCCCGCAGCCGAAGGAGCAGCCGAACCATGGCGCGGCCTTGGACCTGGCGACGGTCCAGGACATCGCCAAGTATGATGCCGCCGTGAAGGCTGGCCTGGAGGATGCCCCCCCCACCAGAGGCTGCAATGACTGCCTGACCCCCAACACGGACCTGGGTGACATCGGCACGGTCGCGTGGTACACCGTTAGCGGCGACTGCGCTACCGAGGGCAAGTGGTACGCCAGCTTCAACGGCTATGCAGGCACCACCTACTACTTCGACACATGTGATGACGGGAGCGCGAGTTCCGACCTCGACGTCAAGGTTTGCGACTCAACTTGCGCTATTCTTGCGGGCGTGGACGGCAACTACGCCTGCAATTACAACCCGGACGACTTCGAGTGGACCTGCACGGCGGACGGGACCTACTACGTCGTGCTCGCTCCGTACAACTCCTACAGCTCGCACACCTGCGGCGGAGACGCCACGGACACGTTTACGCTGGCGTACTACAGTGCCGGCGACCCGTGCGACGGCGTCACACCACCGGTGAACGATGATTGCACGTATCCCACACCGGCGACCCTGACGTCCGGCGTTCCCCAGACGTTCTACGGCGACAACACTTGCGCCACGTGGGACGGCACGTGCTTCGGCCCCTATGGCGACGTATGGGAAGCGTTCACGTTGTCGGGCTCGGCGACCGGCTGGGATGTCACGCTCGACTACTGCAACTCGAGTCAGGTGTTCGGCAATGCGTGGCTGAACTGTGCCCTGGATTGCCCCTGCACCGCAGTCACCGTTGCCGCTACGTTCGACACGACGACCTGCGCCGACGGCAATGTCACGATGGTCTGGTCGGAACTGGCCGACGGCACTTACTACTATCCGGTGATGTATGCTCCGGACTACAACTCGGTCGGCGCGTATACCGTCACGGTGGTGGCTGTCGAGCACATTCCGACGTATTGCGAGCCGTGCTTCAGCAATCAGACCGACGAGCAAATCAACAACGTAACCTTCAATACAATCAACAACACGACCGGTATGGAAGCCCCTCCGTGCAGCTACGGCGACTACACCGGCCTGTCAACCGACATCCAGCGCGGGTCCACGTATACGGCCTACGTGACGTTTGACTCGGGCACTTATACCGAATGCGTCCAAGTCTGGATCGACTGGAACCAGGACCTCGACTTTGACGATGCCGGCGAGTACTACTCGCTGGGCTCCGGGTCGAGCACGACGCTTTCCGGCGACATCACGGTTCCGCTTGCCGCCCCGCTCGGCGCGACGCGGATGCGCGTGATGGTGGATTACAGCACCTGCGCGCTCGTCTGCGAGGCCACCAGTTACGGCGAGGCCGAGGACTACACGGTCAACGTCATTCTTGCCCCGCCGGAAGGCGCCTGCTGCCATCAGGACGGCTCGTATCTATGCGAGGCGCCGGTGACCCAGGCGTACTGCGAGGGGCTCGTACCCCCGGGTGTGTACCAGGGCGACGGCTCGGACTGCGATCCGGATCCCTGCGTGGGCGCCTGCTGCTTTGCGGACGGCAGTTGCGACGACACGGGCGATGAGGCCTACTGCACCGGCCTGGGCGGCACCTATCAGGGCGACGGGACCGACTGCGATCCGAATCCCTGCCCGCAGCCCTGCGTTTGCGCCACAACCATCACCACGTTCCCCTACAGCGAGAGCTTCGAGGTTGACTTCGGCGCCTGGACACAGTCCATCGACGACGACATGAACTGGACCCGGCAGAGCGGTCCGACCACCTCGTCGGCCACCGGCCCCACTGCGGCCTATGACGGCACTTGGTACGTTTACACTGAGACGTCGGGCTTCAACAACATGACGGCCATCCTCGATGGACCGTGTTTCGACCTCACGGCCGTGCCCACTCCGGCGTTCAGGTTTGCTTACCACATGTACGGCGCCACGATGGGCGAGCTGAACTTTGAAGTCTCCGACGACTACTGCCTCAGCTGGAACACCGAGTGGACCCTCAGTGGTGACCAGGGCGATGCCTGGTACATAGCTCAAGTTGATCTCTCCGCTTACACCGGCATTATCCAGGTCCGGTTCCGCGGCGAGACCGGCACGAGCTACACGAGCGACATGGCGGTTGACGCGATCTGGGTCGGCGAAGGCGGCGTCGTTACCGGCGCTTGCTGCGTCGGCGCGACCTGCACCGTCGAAACCGAGGATTACTGCCTCAACACCCTGCTCGGCACCTACATCGGTGACTTCACCGACTGTGATCCGAGTCCGTGCGTCGGTGCTTGCTGCGACGGTTCGACCTGCACGCTCGAACTCGCGGCAGACTGCGTCTCCCCAAGAGTGTATTATGGTGACGGGACGACCTGCGATCCGAATCCGTGTCCGCAACCGGGCGACAACTGCGAAGACCCGTTCGCGGTCACCTTGGGTCTGCTCGACCTGCCCTATACGGACACCAACTCCACGTGCGGCCGTGACGAGTACTACGAGAACACCTGCCTCGGGTATTACGACGGTGGTGATGACATGATCTACGAATTCACCATCACCGATGACATGAACGTGACCATCACGCTCGACCCGGGGACCTTCACATACTCTGGTTTCGCGATCGACACGAACTGCCCGCCGGCCGACCCGTGCCTGGCCTACAGCACCAACAGCGGGTCCGGTGCGCACAGCATCGGCGTTTCCCCGGATTGCCTGTTCCTCACGGCGGGCACCTACTACATCATGGTGGACTCGTGGCCGTCGCCGCAGTGCATTGATTTCGATCTCACGATCGAAGAGTGCGTAGTGCCAACAGGCGCCTGCTGCGACGCTGCCTTTGCCTTGTACTGTGACGAGTTAACCGCGGCCGACTGCGCTGCTGCGGGCGGCTCCTACCTGGGCAATGACACAGTCTGCTCCGGCCTCGATTGCAACATCAACGGCATTGACGACGACTGCGACCTCGACAGTGGTGCCAGCCTGGACTGCAACGGCAACGGCATCCCCGACGAGTGCGACATCGCCAACCTCACGAGCGATGACTACGATCTCAACGGTGTGCCGGACGAGTGCGATCCCGACTGCAACGAGAACGGCATACCCGATGCCTGCGACATCGACTGTGCTACCGGCAACTGCGCCAGCCATCCCATCGGGTGTGGCGGCAGCGAGGACTGCCAGCCGGACGGCATTCCGGACGACTGTCAGCTAGGTGGCGCCAAGGGCGAGTGTACGGACATGGTCTACGACAACGGCATCTGCGACGGTGCCGACGGCACGCGGCCGACCGTGGGCTGGAACGACACGGGTATCGCCGTAGATTTCACCGTGCCCCAGGGCGACAATGGGCTGACGTTCAGTTGCTTCCACATGGAGATCCTGGACTTTGCGCAGTCCGACATGCCCCAGATGCGGCTGCGAATCTACTCCCTGCCGACCAACAGCATCCCGACTGACTTGCCGAGCTTCGCGGCTGCGACCCCACTCTTCGACTACACCTACACGGTGGCGTCCGGAGAGCTTGTGATCGCGGTGCGGCCGGAGTGCTACCCCGGTGCGGGTGCTTGGGACTACGATGGTAGTGGTCCTTCGTACACCTTCGCTCCAGGCAGCTACGCCGCGTTGGTGAACTTCCCCGGTTCCGGGGCGGTGAACTACTGGGCGAGTGCTGCCACGACCGGTGATCTGATCTACATTTGGGGCGTCCAGGCCGACGCTCCGTCTGTAGGCGGTATGGATGTGGCATTCAACCTGATGGGCAGCGCCAGCGGCGCCGACTGCAACGATAACGGGATCCCCGACGATTGCGACATTGCCGAGTGCGACACTTCCGGCCATCCGGAATGGTGCGACTGCGACGGCAACGGCGTTCCGGATTCGTGTGATCTCGATGCAGATCCGAGCAAGGACTGCAACGGTAACGGCCGCCTGGATGAGTGCGACGTACCGCCGATCTGCTTCGTCGGTCCGCCTGCGTGTAGTCTGGACTGCAACAGCAACCTCATCCCGGATGAGTGTGACCTTGCGTTAGGCACGAGCTTGGACTGCAACATCAACGGCATCCCGGACGAGTGCGACATTGCCGACTGTACGCCGGGCGATCCGGATTGTGCGGACTGCAATGGCAACGGCATTCCGGACTGGTGCGACATCGACTCCGGCTTCTCGGAGGACTGTCAACCGGATGGCATTCCAGATGAGTGCCAGTTGGAGGCCGGCGCCAAGGCCGTGGTGATCGACGAGAGTTTCGAGGGCGCTTTCCCGCCGACAGGCTGGACCCAAGAGGCGTTCGGAACCGACGCGTGGATCGTTACCGACAATCCTGACTTCGCCCACACGGGCACGTGGGGTCTGTATCACACCTGGGGTGCGCCTGGTTTCAGCGAGGACAGCTACTTGATGACACCCGAGCTGACTCTGACCACGGCGACGTTGAGCCTCTGGTCACAGGGTTGCGGCGCTGGCACGCAGACGTGGTGCGACAACTACGACGTGGACGTGATGATCATCGTGGGCGATCCGGATACCGATCCCGGCAATCCGGGTAGTGACGATGTTTTTGTCGCGAATCTGAACGATATGTGGATCGATTACTTCACGACCTGGGTAGAACTGGACGTTGATCTGACGCCGTTCCTCCCGGGTGGTCCGTTCAGGGTCGGATTCCGCTACTATGGTGGCGACGGAGACGCCGGTTCCTTCGATGACGTCGTCATCGAGGGCGAAACTGGCCCGGTCGCACCTCCGGAGAATGACTGCAACGAGAACGGCGTGCCCGATGAGTGCGACTACTGTGGCGACCTCAACGGTGACGGCAATGTCGATCTTGATGACTACGACGTCATTCGGGTTGCGATGGGCCGTAGTGAGGGTCATGAGGACTTCAGCTACTGTGCCGACTACGACGGCGACGGGCTCATCGAAGGGACTGATTATCAGGCCTGGCTGGTGTGCTACTTCGAAGTCCACCCGGAGGCCCAATCGAACAAAACGCAGCAGTTCATTGACCCTCAGCCCAATGTGGGCGGCCGACGAACAAGCGGCGGTGGAGCTGCGACCCGCCCGTAGTTCAGACATGCGCGTTGTGGAGTCGCCGGCAGCTATCGGACGCTGCCGGCGACCTCTCACAACGCTGAGAAAGAAGCGTTGAGTTGAAAAGAGAGACTTTTGGGAGTATGATCACCATATCGCACACTGATGCGAGGAGGACGAAAGCATGATGAAAGCGAAAGTAGCGTGTACGGCCCTTTTGGTGGGGCTTCTGGTTGCCGCCCCAGCCACGGCGGGTATCGTCGTGTCGATTGATCCCGCCTATCAGCAGGTGAACATTGCCTTGGGCACGACGACGGTGGACATCGTCGCTGATATTTCCCTAGACTGCGCCATTGTCCAGTGGGGCCTGGATCTAGGGCTGATCGGGACGAGCGTTTCAATCAACAACGTCGCAATCAACGAGGTCGCCTTCGATGCCGTGTTTGCCCCCGACGGGGACGACCTGGCTGCGATAGTGCCGATTGCTGACATTCCGCTTTCGGGCAATGGCATCCTGTTGGCCACTGTGACGTTCAACTTGGATGCCGAAGGCCTGACGGACTTGGCCCTGAGCGACACGCCCGGCGACGACAACGAGGGTTTCTTCTTGTATCCCTCTGGTTATTGCACGGAACTGACGTATGTTGACGGCGCGATCAATGTTGTTCCCGAGCCGGCAGCACTGGCCCTTCTCGTTCTTTGCGGGCTTGCCATCCGGCGGCGTCGCTGAGGACGCGGATCCTCCTGCGTCGAACCTGACGCTCAGATAAGAAAGAGGCATCGTCGCAAAGCACGGCGATGTCTCTTTTTTTGTGCGAGTCCATCGCAGCTTCACCGGCAGTGAGCCATGGTACGGCAGGAGTGCCGAGCGAGCCCCCGAGGAATCGCAGGCCACGGCTCGGACAAACCGGGCAAGCCCATTCTCGCTCGCCGCGAGACATACAGTAGGAACCAGTACGAGCCCTCGTGGAACACGCCGCTGTTCTGGATGGCCACGGATGGATGAATGTCGATAGCGCCTCAGGAACGGTACGCCGACCGCGCAACCTGGAAGAAAGCCCCCCATATCCCAGTCGAACTCCTCGCTGCTGTCCCGCGCAGATCGGCTCGTGTTCCGATACAACCCAAAAGCTGATTTGCAGCCAACTGTGGTGCTCCTTCGCGAGACCTCCGCCACCGCGAGCGGGCCCAGTCTCCGCCCTCGGAAGCCCCAAAGCCTCGGTGCGAACCTGTGGTCCCCTCTCAGATCGGGCGCAACTCTCGCGGTCACCGCAGGCCTGACCGTTCCACCTGCGGAATCGCTACCAAGAGTCGTGAGACCTGGACTTGGGGCAGCGATCACTGTATGATGAAACCCGGAGGGGGGGGTCGATTTCCTCTGGGGCAGAGGCATGATGGAAATGCCTGCCGCCCGCATCCTGCCCGGCCTTCTCCGGCACCCTCTCCACGAAGCCCAAACTGGGCGTGTGGCCCGGTTTGCACACAGCAACCCCCCGCAGTCGCTGCGGGCGGAATGGATCGGTAGTTCGTGTTCGTTCTCGTCCGGGAGCTCTGCGGTCCTGTTGGACGCAAACCCGGATGCCTCGCTGGTCAGGAGATGATACACGATGCCATCGCGAGCGCGTTCTCAGGCTGGCCCGCGCGGTCATGCCTCAAACCGCGATGATTGCATCACCCGCGCCCTGACCTTTACTCCACGGGCGTCAGCCCGCCGGGGACTTTTTCTCGTGGATGCGGCTAGGGGTCTGATGTTTCTTTCGATGTAGACTTCAATTGCCCGACGAGGGCGATGACGAAAACCAACTGCGATGGGAGAGCTAAAATGAAGTTGCTGAGAATCCGCCCCTTATTTGCCTCGTGGGTGGTTGGTCTCTTTCTGGGGGTTACACCGGCCTGGGCGGACGACCTCGGCCTCACCTTAAGCGCCGATGGCGGCCTCATCCAGGGCGTGGCCACACCGCCGGCTGCCCCCCAGGTTCAGGTCCACCAGACCGGCGCGTCGGGACTGAACCTTGCCGTTCATGTTCCGGGGCTCATGATTGAACCGCGCACCACCAAGGGCGGCGATTTCGTGGCGGTCTCCTGGCCGGAAGCGCCGCTGGCCGGCGAGATCGGCGCTCCCGCGCTGCCGGTGATCCGCCGCTTCTTCACGGCCCCGCTCGGCACGACGGTTACGTGGACCGCTGACGCCGGCAACGCCGTCACCCTGGATTCGGCCGCCGCCGGCCTGACCGTGCTGGTCAACCCGGTGCAGCCGCCGATCCCGAAGATCCCGGGGGCGATCGAGAGCGTGCCCTTCGTCATCGACCAAGCCGCCTATACACAGGACATCAGCACGCCCGCCGAGCGCGTCACCATCGAGGAACTTGGCCTGGCGCGCGGAACGCGTATGTTTCTGCTCACCGTGTACCCCGTCGCCTACAACCCGGCGCAGCAGGCGATCAGTTACTGGCCGAACATCTCGGTCGAGGTCAGCTTCGAGGGCTCGTCTCAGCCCCCCAGCGCGCTCAATCCGATGCCTGGCCTGCGCGAAAACGTGCTCAATCCGGACCAGATTCCGGCGATGTCCCGCGGCGCCGGCAATTATCTCATCATCGTCGCGAGTTCTTTGCAGTCCACGATTCTCCCCTTCGCGAATGCCAAGGCCGCCCAAGGTTTCACCGTCTCATCGTGGGTACCCGCGTCAGCCAGCAACACGGCCATCAAGGCCTACATCCAGGGCCTGTGGGGTGGCGCGGATGCTCCCGACTATGTTCTGCTCGTCGGCGACACCGATACTATTCCGCACTGGACCGGCGGAGGTGAAGGGACGCCCGCGACCGATCTGAACTACGTCTGCATGGACGGTGATTCCAGCAACGCGTGGCAGACGCCCGACATCGCCATCGGCCGGTTCGCGGTCCGCACGACCACGCAGCTTCAGGACGTCATCGACAAGGTCCTGCTCTACGAGAACGGCCCGCTGCCAGACCTCGACTACATGAACCGGGCGGTCTTTATGGCCTCTCAGGACAACTACACGGTGAGCGAGGGGACCCACAACTACGTCATCAGCACCTACATGACGCCGCAGGGCATCACGTCGGACAAGCTCTATTGTCACACCTATGGCGCCACCTCCCAGCAGGTCCGCGACGCCTTCAACGCCGGGCGATTCTACGGCATCTACAGCGGCCACGGCGGCAACAACTACTGGGCGGACGGCCCCGTGTTCTATCAGAGCGACGTCAACGCCTTGACGAACGTCGGGATGTACTCGGTGATCTACAGTTTCTCCTGTGTCACCGGCACTTACACCGACTCGGAGTGCTTCATGGAGACGTGGCTCCGCACGCCAAGCAAGGGCGCCTGCGCCGCTACCGGCTCGTCGGTCAACAGCTACTGGACGGAAGACGACGTCCTCGAGAAGAAGCTTTTCGACGTGATTTACGACGGGGCTTATGGCGGCGCGCTCGAGCTCGGCCCCGTGTGGAACGCAACCCGAGCCCGCTACCTCGCGGCAATGGGCACCGGGGCTACCTCGCGACGCTACTTCGAGATGTATAACCTGCTCGGCGACCCGAGCATGCCATACAACCCAACCCCGCCGACCGGCCTGGGCGTTTCGCCGGCTGGCGATTTCTATTCGGGAGGCTTCCTGGGCGGTCCGTTCACTCCTGTGAGCCAGGACTATCTCTTGCAGAATCTCAACGCCACGCCGCTGAGCTACCAGGTTACGGTCACGCAGCCGTGGCTTTCTG
>JBDRKQ010000194.1:0-16490 GCA_043813895.1 Planctomycetota bacterium | reverse complement strand
GGGGTATAGCGGCGACGTGTTTCTCGACGAATTCGCCATGCACCAGGACGACGACGCGATCTGGGCGGCGCTCTTCCCGACGCTGCTGCGGGGCGAGGGCGAGCTCGACGTGGCGTCCACGCCGCGCGGCCGGAAGAACGTCTTCTACAAGCTGCGGTCGAACCCAATGCTGGCACGGCAGACGGTGACGCTCGATGACGCCATCGCGGCGGGGCTCGATGCGGATGCGGCCGCCATGCGCTCGGGCATCGGCGACGAGCTGGCGTGGCGGCAGGAGTTCTGCTGTGAGTTCGCGGACGAGGCGACGAGCTTCATGCCGTTCGACCTGATCCGAAGCTGCCAGGACCCGAGGCTCGACGTGTCGGTGGATTGGCGGTGCCTGGAAAGCCGCGACGCGGAAGTGTACGCGGGCGTGGACATCGGACGGTATCGCGACCTGACGGCGGTGTGGCTGTGGCAGCGCGAGGGTGACACGCTCGTGACACGCGGCGTGCTCACGATGGAGAACGCGGGCTTCAGCGAGCAGGAGTTGGCGATCAGCCGGCTTCTCGACCAGCGCGCCCTTCGACGGTGCTGCATCGATGCGACCGGGCTCGGCTTGCAGTTGGCGGAGCGATTGACGCAGCGATTCGGCGACCACCTTGTGGAGCGGGTTGTTTTCACGTCGGGGTTGAAAAGCGCGCTCGCGGGCGGGCTGCGGGTGTCTGCGGAGCGCGGCGTCCTGCGGATTCCTGCGGACGAGGCGATCGTGAACGACTGGCATTCGATCTCGCGGATCGTGACGAGCGGCGGGCATGTTCGTTACGACGCGGACCGGTCCAGCGGAGGACACGCGGACCGATTCTGGGCGGCGGCGCTCGGTGTCCACGCGGCAGGCGGCTATTCGGGCGGGCATGGTATTGAGACATTGGGGCAATTGACGTTTGCGCGGCGCGGGATTTGGTGATGCAAGGACAGGCACTGGCGGGCGAGCCGCCAGTGGCACCCGTGCGCGGATGGGCTCTGGCGACTGGGTGGCATGGGCCAACTTGATTGACCTTTGAGCAAGGCGAAAAGGTCAAGCCGTGAGGCGAAGCCGAACCGGTTGGCCCGTGGCGAGTCCAGGTGGCAGGGCACGGGTAAGCGCCGCCGCTGGCGGCAAAGCTTACCCATGCCACCCAACTGAACAAGCGCGACAGGTCGGCACGCGAATGATCCAAAATAAACGATCGGGAGACGAGCAATGGGTTTGTTGAAACAAGTCGTGAACGCGTTGGGTCGGGGTTCGGATCGTCGTGTGAAGCCAGGGGTTTTGCTCGGGCGTCGCAGGGAGGACACGATCCGCGATTATCCCGCGGACGGCCTGACGCCGCAGGGGTTGGTCGCGATCCTTCGCGAGGCGGACAGCGGCTCTCTCTCCGCTCAGATGGAGCTCTTCGAGCAGATGGAGGAGAAGGACGCACACTTATACAGCGTGGTGAACACGCGGCGCTTGGCCGTGACAGGCCTTCCTTGGGAGGTGGTTTCCGCGGCCGAGATGCCGGGTTGGGGCGCGGCGAGAAGCGTGTCGCGCGACCGTGCGTTGGCGGACGAGACGACGGCGTATTGCGACGAGGTGTTACGGAAGGCCAAGGGCTTCGAGGAGTCGCTGGTCCATCTCTCGCTGGCGTTGGGCCGGAACATCTCCGCCGTGGAGTTGGTGTGGGATGCGACGCCGTCCGGGTTGCAGCCCGTGGAATTCCAGCCGGTTGATTTCGGGCGATTGGTGCTGGGGGAGCTGGACGAAGTTCGGGTGCTGACGAAGGAGGCGTCCCGAGAGGGGATCGAACTGCCGCCGGACAAGTTTATCGTTCATATCCCGCAGGCCGTTTCTGCGCATCCTTCGCGCGGCGGGCTACTGCGTGTCACCGCATTGGCATACCTGGGCAAACACTTTGCAATCAAGGACTGGCTGATCTTCGCGGAGGTGTTCGGGATGCCTGTGCGAATCGCGCGATACTCTCCGAACGCTACACCGGAGGAAAAGAAGGAACTGCTGGAGATGCTCCACCAATTGGGCGCGGATGCGACGGGCATCTTTTCGAAGGCCGTGGAGGTTGAGATTCAGCAGACGCGTCTGCCGGGCGAGACGAACCTCTACGAGAACCTGTGCTTCTACTTTGACCGGGAGATGAGCAAGGCGTGGCTCGGCCAGACGCTAACGACGGACACGGTTCGGACGCTGTCGAGTGCGGGCGCGGCGGCGGTACATGATCGCGTGCGGCGTGACATCCGCGACGACGACCTCCGCAAGGAAGCGACGACCCTGCGCAGGGATCTGTTGGCGCCGATGGTGCGGATGCAGTATGGGCCGGACGCGCCGATTCCGCACTTCCGCCGCCTGTGGGATCAGAGTTCGGACCCGGAACAGCTGGCTCGGGTGCTGTCGTTGGCGGTGAACGAGTTAGGCGCGCACGTCCCGGCACGCTGGGCGCATACCGCGCTGGGACTTCCGGAGGCACGGCAAGGTGAGGCGGTCCTTGGCGGCGAGGCCGTGAACGCCGGGCGAAAGGGAACGGTGAGCAAGACTGGGGAATGAAACGGCGAGAGGGGGCGAGTCGCACGCGATTGGAAGGACAAGCAGGCAGACCTGCAGACGGGTAACCGGGCAAGCGTGAGCGGAGGACACAATGCAAGAAACATCGAATGTGTTGAAGCGGGACGATCGACCGGGCGTGGACCGTGTGGCGCTGGAGGCTTCGGCCCTCGGTGAGTCGGCGGTTCCCACTCGCGTGCTGATCGCGCCGTGGGGTGCTGTTGAGAGTTCATCGGGTTCGTTCGTCGTGGACGAGGAGGCGGCGCGAGCGACGATTGCCGCATTCGAGAGTCACAAGACGGACCTGCCGGTGGACTATGAACATCAGACGTTGGGCGGCGCGTACAGCTCGCCGACGGGCCAGGCGCCTGCCGCGGGCTGGATCAAGGCGCTGTCCGTGGCGTTGCCGGCGGAATCCGGCGAGCAGGCTGCCGGTGGGCATGCAACCGGTGAGCAGATGCCCAGAGAGAGGGTGGCAGGCCTTTGGGCGGACGTCGAGTGGACGGAAGATGCCGAATCGAAGCTCGGCGCCCGGGAGTATCGCTACTTGTCGCCGGTGGCGTTGGTGCGACGAAGCGACCGGCGTCTTGTCGGCATTCACTCCGTGGCGCTGACGAACAAGCCGGCGATCGTGGGGATGAAACCGGTCGTCAACAGCGCCAACGCGGACGCGCCAGCCACCAACAGCGAGGCATCCAGCAACACGGACGCGACGGAATCCATCCCGGCAACGGTCGCATTGCGCACCGCATTGTCGCTGGACGAGTCGGCGAATGACGATGTCGTCCTTGTCGCCGCGGCGGAGCGCATCTGTGCTTTGGAACAGGCCGAGAAGCTCCGAACCGCCGACGAGCGGGTTTCTCGAGCGATGTCGGCGGGCAAGCTCACACACAATCAGAAGGACTGGGCGCTGTCCTTGGCACAACGCGATCCGGATGAGTATGACCGGTGGGAGTGCGAAGCGCCGGTGGTTGTACCGCTGGGTCGAATCGCGGCGCCGGACGCCGGGGAGTCGGCGCATTCCAGCGCGCGGTCGCGTTCCATTGAGGCGGCCGCAACGGCGGAATGGCAGGCGAACAGGGCGGCTCTGGAGAAGCTCTGCTCGCAAGAGGCATACGTGGCGAACGCGCTTCGGGAGTGCGGATCGTAGTGGAAAGTCGGTTTGGCATGAGCAACTGAAAGCAGACAGGAGCAGGTAATGGCACTTACGGCAAGTCGCGAGTTGAATCGCTACGTAGATCAGGAGCTTCGGACATTTCCAGTCGGGGCGTCGCAGAAGGTCTGGAAAGGCGCGCTGGTGGGCGTTGACCGGTCGACGGGTCACGTTCGAAACCTGGTGGCGGGAGATACGTTCGCGGGGATCGCATACGAGGAGATAGACAACTCCGCTGGAAGCGGCGGCGATCTGATGATCCGACTGTACACACAGGGCGACTTCGTCTTGACGACGAACAACGCGTCGCAGAGCTGGGTGGGCTCGCCGGTCTACGCCACCTCGGATGATGTGACCGGTGTGTTGGCGACACTCGGCGCGAGTTACTGCGGCATTCTGATGTCGGTGGTCGGTCCGAACAAAGGGATCGTGCGGATCCAGCCGCTTGCAGCGGACCAGGTCGAGCACGCGGCGCACGTGCCGCTAACAAGCTCGACATCTTCCGCGACGAAGAATCCGGTCATGATCACGCAACGGGCAATCAAGATCAAGAGTGTGGAGGTTTCGTTCAATACCGTGCCGGATCAGGGGGCGTTGGACGTGGGTACCGATGCGAGTGATCCGGACGAAGTGGTGAACGCTTTCAATCTGGCGACCCTGACGGCGAATACGCCCACGAGTTTGAATCTCGTAAGCCGCGACATCGCGGTCGGGGTTCGCGTGTGGGCGAAGGTGGGTCAGGCGTCCAGCAGCGCGGGGGACTGCGGAATCCTGACGGTGCGATATTCAGAGTTGCCGTAGCGGGTCGGAAGAACGGCAAGATTGCGAGTCTTCAAGATTGCGAATCTTAAGGAGCAGATGGGATGGCAGTTATCAGCACGGGTCTGTTGACAAAAGGGCTTCGTAGCGAGTTTTTCAATCGGTTCGAGTCGACGCCCACGTTCTTCGGGGACTTGGCCACGCGCGTGGTGTCGAACTCGGATCGCGAGGTGTATCGATGGCTCGGCACGGTCCCGCGCGTTCGCGAGTGGGGATCGGGCCGGTTGGCGCAAGGGCTCCGGACGGAGAGTTATTCGATTGAGAATCTCAAGTACGAGGCGACGATCGAGGTCGATCGTGACGAGATCAGCGACGATCAGACGGGCCAGATTCGGCTTCGCGTTGCGGAGCTGGCGCAGCGTGCGGCGACGCACAAGGACTATATGATCGCCCAGTTGTTGATCAATGGCGAAGACGCCGGGAACGACAGTTACGACGGCGTCAGTTTCTTCAATGCGTCGCACGCTTCGGGCGAGTCGGGTGACCAGAGCAATCTGCTAACCGCGTCGGCGACGGATCAAGACGCACCCACGGTGGAGGAGTTCAAGGAGGCGTTGAAGGCGGGCATTGCCGCGATGCTGAACTACAAGGACGACCAGGGCGAGCCGATCCTGATTTCGGCATCGAGCCTGGTGTGCGTGGTTCCGTCGAGCATGTTGTTCACCGCGTCGGAAGCCATCAACGCTACCGTCGTGGACAACCAGACGAACGTCATGCGCGGGATCGCCCGCGTCGTCGCTTTTCCCTGGCTGACGGACCTGTCGAAGTGGTTCCTGCTGAAGACCGATGGCGTCGTGCGGCCTTTCATCTTCCAGGATCGCGAACCGATCGAGTTCACCGCGCTCACGGGCGACTCGGACGAGGGCTTCCGCCGAGAGAAGTACCTCTTCGGTGTTCGGGCGCGGTACCGCATGGCGTACGGATACTGGCAGTATGCCGTTCGAACGGATTTCACGTAATCACGTAGCGGAGTCGGGGAGTCGGTCGGCATCTGCGGCTGCCGGCGCAAGCGACGGCCGATCGGGTTGTTCGTCGGGGTTCGGCCCGATCCGGTCGTCGCAGAGATTGCGAGCGCCCTGCAACACTTGAAGGAAGATTGCGACGTCCGACGCCCGCGTCGGACGTCACATTCAGAGCCGCGCGCGTCAGCAAGCGGTTCCCGACGAGCCCAGATGGGCCGTCACATTCGAGTGCTGACCGCTCCCTGACAGTCGCGGCTCCGCTCTGCAACGGTCGGCCTTCGCGAACAGGTGACAGAACCATGGCATATGTGACGAACAGTGATGTCGAAGCGTGGCTCGGGACGGAAGCCTACATCGCGCTGACGGATGATTCGGGCAGCGGTTCGGCGGACACGGCGAAGGTGGACGAGGCCCGCCTGGGCGCCGAGGGAGAGGCGAACAGCTACATGGCGGCGCGTTACCAGGTGCCGGTGGAAGTATCGAGCGAACCGGAAGTAGAGGCGGTACTCAAGACTTTCGTCCTGGACCTGGTGTCGTACCGGCTGCACAGCCGTCGTCCTCCGGTTCCGGAGGATGTGGTGCGACGCCGGGAGGAAGCGGTCACGTGGCTGGAACGTGTTGCATCGGGCGTTGTCCAGTTGCCGTCCGCGACGCCGTTGTCACAGAGCGTCTCGATGGGAACACTTGGCGAGGCGGCGGGCCCCGAGCGGGAGATGACTCGGGACGGGATGCGTGACCTGTAAGCGGCCGGCCGCGTGCCGATAGCGATGTCACCGTTCGATTAGGCGGAAGATCATGTCGCGATTGGGAGATATCGAGAACACGTTGGTGTCGCGCATCGCGTCGGCCATGTTGGGCGGCTCGCCGCTGTTCGAGGTTGTGCGCGGCGTTTCCGGGGGACATCGGACGTCGATCCGGGATGCTCTGCGACGTGAGCGGATGCCAGCGGCGTATGTCGCTTTCACCGACGAGACAACTTCGCCGGAAACACGAGCGGCGATCCGCGGCGCACGGTTTGCTGTGTATGCGGCGGCGAGGGCGCTGCGCCTGGAAGCGGATGCTCGACACGGCGACGCGAACACGCCTGGCGCCTTCGTGTTGCTGGAGAAGGCGCGCGAGCAGCTCGACGACTATGAGCCTTCGACTGGTTTGCGAGTGGTCAATCTTCACGAGAGGTTCGTCGAGGCGGACGACCGGGTCGCGGTGTACGAACTGCTCTACCGGATCTGGCCTGTTGTGGAAGCACCGTTGACCTTCGCCGGCCAGGCCCTGGCGGGTAGTGACAGCCGAATGACACTAAGGGTCGGCCCAGTGGAGGTGGAGCAGGCGGAGTACCGTTTTCCGGGGCTGGACGGAGGCTATCGACTCGGGCTGGGGCTGCTTCCTCGAACGCTTATCTGGCAGGGTCAATTGCGAGCGGCGAGCGACTCGGAGTTGAACACGATCGAATCGAACATCGAGACGAAGGTCGCAGCCCAGACGGTGGGAAACATCGCAGATGGTACCGGCCGCGTGTTCTCGGATTGCGTTCTCGAAAAGGTCGTGCATGACGGACCGCGTCGGCCCGCCGAAGATAGTGAGATGCTGGTTCAGGACATTGAGCTGCATTTCATCCAACTGAATCCTGCGTAGAAGAGTTGCGGAGCAGAGGGGTTACGGAGATGGCAGTGCCGAGACGGCAGGTGGATTGGAGCGAGCGCGTGGTTGTTGGAGTCGAGACATCCGCGGGCTGCGGCGAATTCGCCGTGGACGAGCGTCTCCGCGCCGAGTCGTTGGAGGTGCTCTCGGACGGCTGTGTCGGGTCGGCGCGCGTCGCCGTGCGCACCGACAGCCTCTCCCCTTTTGACGCGATGACGAAGTATCACACGGACAGGCGTATGACCATTCGCGCCGGAGAGGTGGTGCTGTTCGACGGCTATCCGTCGCGAAGCCGGCTCGAATGGCCGCCGCGGACACGGCAGCGAGCCAGGGGCGCCCGCACTGAAGTCGTTTTGGTTTTGGAACATGTCGCCGGTCGCATGGCGCGGGACGTTCGGTCCCAGATTGTGGGGCGACACGTGCGCGACGCGGCAATCCAAGACGCATTGGAGGCGAATCCGGCCGCATGGTCCGGGCGCTCGGCGCTGGCAACGGGCTTGCCCTGCATTTTCAATCTGGACGACGTTGGCAACTGTGATCCCGAGCCGATCCAGGTCGACGACGGACATGGCGGCACGCGGGCGATCCACATCTTCAGCGACGACGCTCGAGCCGACGCGGTCTCGTGGACGCACGCCAGGGCTCTGCGATATCTGCTCCACTTCTACGCGTGGCCGGGCTGTCCGGTCGGAACCACCCAAGCGCTCGAGCAGACCGACGCCATGGCGGCCCTCTCGCACGAGTCGCTGGCCGGCTATCGGGGGTCGGACGAATTGGCGTTCGCACTGCTGGGGCGCTGCGAAACGCTGGTGCTCGAAGCGACGAGTTTTCTGGAAGCGTTGACGTTGTTGTCGGTGGCGTCCGGTTTGCACTTGACTGCCGCGAGCGAGCCGGCCGGTCGGGGCGTGCGAACGGCTTGGCGCGTGTGGTCCGAACTGAGCGGCGCGCGTCGCGAGCTGTACCTTGCGACGGCCGATCGGGACGCTTCCGGCCTGCCTTTGTACGACCCTTCATCCAAGTCCGCCGTCGACCTGTTTGCCGATAACAACGTCAGCTCGGCGATGATCTCGCTCGATGCTCGATCGATCGGCGGAACCGCATTGGTCTTCGGAGGCGTGCGGCGGTACGAAGTGACGGTTGAGCTCGTTCCAGGCTGGCTCCCCGAGGCGGGCCTGGACAACGTGGTTCCGTCCGGTCGCTCCAGTGTCAAAACCTCGGCACTGACCGAAGAACAGTGCGCGTCGATGGGCGCATCTGTTTTCGATAACGCGTGGTACCAGGCATACCACCGAAACGGGGCGGCGTTTTCCGAGCACTGGCGTGTGGGGCGCTTCTGGACGCTGAACGAGGCGGGCGATTACGCGAGCCACGAGTACGCACGCAACGTTCCGTTTGACACGTACGAGCCCTTCGACTTTTCGGCGGTGCTGCCGGGAAGTTGGATGCGTCGTCGTCGCCGTTTCATGCCCGCGGCGGGAACCGGCGGGCAGCTCGACGGTATCCGAGTGGAAGTCAGCTTCGACGGCGGCGAGAGTTGGTCGCGGATCGACTCAGGCTTCACGGTTTCAGAGGATGAGTGCGGCATCTGGTTTGACGTTCCGAATCTCCTGTCGATCTCGCCTGCGGGCGGCGAGACGGAGGCGAACCTGTGGTATGCGTTGGTGGACCAACTGTGCCGGGTGCGTGTCACTGCTGTTATCGAATCGGACCAGCGCATCGCGGCCACTGCGCACGCACATTCCGCGCCCACCCTGCATCGCAATGGGGCGATGCTGTACGCGCCGGACCGGTTTGCATTCTTCGGGGTGCAGGGCGGCGCCGCTCACGCGTCGGTCGGAGAAGGCAACGCTCGCGACGATTCGGCCCGTGCCCAGGCCGCAGCCGATTTGATGGCCGCGAACGGAGGTGCTCGCGCCGTGTCCGGACGGGCGGTCATCCCCTGGCTGGACACGGATTACGCGATCGGTGACCAGGTGGTTAGCGTGCGCGGCAGGGGGGTGAATCTCACCGCCGAGCGGGCGCCCAGCCGGAGACATCCGTGCATTCTCGGAAAGCGATATCACCTGGACGGTGGCAGGTTCGAAACGGAGCTGATTCTGGCTTCTCGCTCAGACGAGGCTTCAAGCGAAGGTATCGGAGGCTGATCAATGGAAGCGGTGGTCGTCGAGATGTCACGCCGGCGCGAGATTCGCGGCGGAGATCGGTTCGAGGTGTTTGGTGACGGCCGTACGGGTGTCATCGATACGGCATCATCGCTGACTGACCGACCGATGGCCTATTGGGACGGATTGCCAGGCAAACGCGGGCACCTGCTGGATGGGCATCTCTCCGGCATGCACATGGACAACGTGATGCCGGATGGGCACCTGTGCGGCCGACGTATCTCGGCGCAGCACCTGTGGCCCGCAGAGGTGCTGACGTTCGTGACACTGCCGGTGTACTTCGGGTGTTTTCGGTTTGCGGTCTGCACGGTCGATTCGTCGGGGAATCGGAGTCTGACGTTGTCTGAGTCGGTGAGCTGCGTCGTGAATTCGTCGCCCCGCCGCGCTTCATCCCTGGCGAAGGCGGGATTCAACAGCGAGAGCAGACGGTTGAGCTTCTCGTTTATACCGTCGCCCGAGCTGTAGCTTAATTCGTGTGACGGGTCGATGCACGAAGAGACGATTCCAGAATCATGGCACACCGCGGCCTCCGGTCGCAACCGAACTGTGCTTGAGATAGATGCCAAGGAGTAAGCTGAGATGGCGGACGTGTTTCCCAATCAGACATATTCGTCCGATGCGGCAGTGGCGGCATTGGACGGAACGACGGATCAGGCGACGGGCTTGCCGTACATCGCCAAGGGTGTCGGACCGGCAAGCGAGCCGAGCTACGAAGTGCAATACAACCGGCGGCAGGAACGGGAGAATCAGCGTCTGGCGCTGATTGCGGAGGGACTGGTCGTTGATGAGGGTGCGCTGAGGATTGGCGTGTACCCCTTCAACTACACGCTGGGGGGTGTCCACAAACGATTTGCTGGCGCGACCAATCAGGTGGTGCCGGACGACAGCGTGTATTGTGTCTATGTTGATGACACGAACGTCCTGCAAATCGCGACGTCATTCCCGACGGACATTTCAACGTTCGTGCCGTTGGCAAACGTGACGACGGCCAATGGTGCGATGGCGGTAGAACCGGAAATAGGCCGTGCAAGGGTCGTCGTGGGACCGCTGCTGCCGAAGATCGGGGTGACGGTGGGTGACGAGAGCGGCGACGTCGTCCGTGTCACGTTCCAGTTGGAGGATCAGGCGGGCTTCGCGGTGGCGCGTCGATGGCTGGCGGAGATATGGCTGGGCGATTCGGCCTATGGTGATTTGGCAAGTGCGGCTCCGAGCGGCGGGGTGTCCGTGAGCACGGGGCAACAACTTGGTTCCCACCTCGTCTCCGACAAGCATCTGAAGGCTGTTTCGTCCTCGAACGGAACGATCACAATCGATATCACGGATACGGGTACGCCGACATTCTACGCAATGGCCGTGGGCGGCGGCGCGGACCTGGCGGCAAGTGAAGCGGTCACGTTTGCAACCTAAGGAGCCAGAGCTTTGATTCTGCAATCACCACTATCTATCCCGCCGAATCCGCTCGCCGGCCCTCGCAGGGTCGGCGACGATGAGAATTACATCGAGCTGGATCCTGCAAACGGCCGGATCAACACAGCCGGTGACGCGGCGCCATTGACGGTCAACAATCTGCTGCTTGACATCTGGCGGCCGCCGGAAGCCGGGGAATACACGACGGGCCTCTTCAATGCATTGCGAGGTACGTACTTCGGGCCGACTGCTGACACGCTGTATGCAGTGCCGTGCATACTTCCCAGGCAATCCGCCTATAGCGCCATCGGCATTCGCGTCGACTCCGGTACGGCCGGTAAGCATGCGCGCCTCGGGATCTATGCGGACGATGACGGCAACCCGGGCGCTCTCATCATCGACGCCGGCGCCTTCGAAGCAGACCCAACCGGCTTTTTCGAGTTGGCCTTTGGCTCAAACGTGATCCTGGGACCTGGCCTGATCTGGTTGGCCCTGCTTACAGACGGCATTGCGGAGTCTGCTCCTTTGTACGACCAGACCGCTGTCTTCTCTTCATGGAGCATCTGCCTCGTGCAATCGGGGTCGGACTATATCAGCGTGTACATGGTGACAGCATCCTGGAGCTACAGTGCGTTACCATCGGTGTTTGGTGCACCCAACCGCACACTGGCCAACGTTGCCCCATTCAGAATCGTGCTGAAGGGCGCCTGAGAACGTTAAGAGATGTCCGGCGCGGCCTGCGACGGCGTCTGTGTAATCTGGTCTGCAAAGAGGGTGGAAATGATGTTTGACTGCCTCCGAGTTAAGAAGGGAACCACGTGCCGGCTCCTTGCCGCCTATGTAAACGCTGCGGGGGGGTTTGAGAACGGACTCACCGTGACAGTCCGGGTGATGCGAGCTGGCGACAACAAGTTTCTGAAGAGCGACGAGACCTGGACCTCCGCTCCATCGGGTGAACACACAGCAACCGAGTGGGACGGCTCCAACATGCCTGGCGTGTACTACTTCGACCTTTTACTCCCCGACACAATCGATCAGTACTTAATCCGGTTTGATGGAGGCGCCGCCGCCGCAAACCGTTATCAATTCGCATGGATCGAGACGGTGAGGCTCGACGAGGCGGACCTGCACAAGGCGAAGGCAGCACTCGTCAACAAGCAGGTGCAGACGATCGATACCGGTGTTGTGACGATCAAGGACGACGATGGCACGACCGATCTGGTCACGCTAACGCCAGGCGTCGACGACGTGGAAAGCCCGACGCAGAACGTCCTGACGCCGAGCTAACGACTAACAGCCAAGAGCTAATAGCCAATAGCTGATAGCTGACGGCTGATTTCTGACAACTGATAGCTGACAGCTACTCGGATCAACATCGTGACATCACAATTGGAAAAATGGCTGCGGTACTTCAGCCCGTTGTTTCGGGGGCGGTTTGACTTTCTCCTCTCATCTGCGACGCCGTGCCGCGAAGCCTGGCATCAGGGATTGGGCCTGACCGGCGGGCGTTTCTGGGTTCGGGTCATCGGCGGCCACGACCTCCGCCGCACCATCTCACCGGTCTCTGGATGGAAGCCGTCGCTGTCGGACGCGTTAGTCGGTCGAAGTGATGGTCCAAGTGCCTCGGTAACGACATTCCCTTGGGTCAATCACGCGGCAGGCGCGAACTACGGTTACGGGCTGACCGTTGTCGGCGCTGGCGGTGTGGCGGACGCCGGAGATGCGCCCGTCGCCCGAGCAAGCTTCGACGATGAAGGCGCACTGGTCGGACCGGCGCCGAATGCAGCGTGCGACCTGGCGGTCGAATCTGTGGCAGGCGGCCGGTTTATCCTGCGCTGGACCTACGACGAACGCGATGAGGAAGCCGCGCCGGCGGCATTCCGCCTGTTCAACGACGCCGGCTCCCCGGGCGAAGTGAACCATGACACGGTCGTGGCGACGGCCCCCTATCGCACGCGACGCGGCTACTTCAATTGGACGAGTGATGCGTTTGCCGGCGGCTCGCGCGTGCGTTGGGCGGTGAGAGCTGTGTCCGCCGATGGTGCGGAAGGGCCGGCGTCAAATGTTGCGTTCGGCGTGGCGGCGGCCGCCATGCCCGACGCGCCGTGGGGCATTCTGCTACATGCCACGGAAGCCTAGAGCAGGTTAACTTTTTCTGTAGCGGCCGACGCCCCTGTCGGCCGGCAAGAGTGACTGGTATTCGTCGTCCGACACGGGGTTCGGACGCTACACGATTGCTGAAGTTGCCCCAGTGTGTCGCCACTTGAAAAGGTCCGGGTAGTAGCGTCGGCCCCCTGTGGCCGACGTGTGCGAGGAGGAGCCTCTCCACATGCTTCGTCGGCCATAGGGGGCCGACCCTACCTACAGGTTCATGTGTGGCAGTGCACGAAACGCAACAGAGGAATAGACGATGCGAAACCGTTCCGCAAGCGAGCTTCAACGCGATCAGGCGAAAATCCTGGATGACTACAAGAGCAGGCTTCCCGCTCGCGGCGCCGGCAGTGCAACCGCCGCGCCGACCACGCGCCCCGCGCTCCAGTGGGGCCGCGTGCTCCAGTGGGGCCGCGTGATCCAGGTCGTGACGAGCGACGAGGACTTCGGGCCGCACCTCATGGTCCAGGCACACGTCTACACCGGCTCGCCCCCAAGCCCCACCCCCTCCGTCGCCGCCCCCCTCCGCTGCTACCCCGCCCCAGGCAAGACCGTCGGCGACTATGCCGCCGACGACTACGTCCGGCTGACCACCGTCCCCGGCGCGATGATCGCGGAGAAAATGAACTAGTCCTTCGGCACTCTCTGCTTCAACGCCACGCTCCCGTGCGATGGGTCAAATGAAGCATCGTACGCTGGTGAGGCACGTTTGAGCCGGTCCGCCGAGCACCCGGATGAGCTGCAGGGGCGTGTGAAGGGCGTTATTGCGGTTACCGCATGCCTTCCGAGCGGAGAGTCCTTGCCCAGGGAAACCGACCTTGTGTCCTTGAAGGACATTGCAGTATAATCCGGCGGTCGTTTTTCAAACTGTGGGCAGCTGGAGCGGAAAACGATGATTGGAGTACTCTGGTCTCCCCACGTTCTTGGCCGTCTGACACAAGTTGAACGGTGCAGCGCAGCTCGGCGAATGCACCATCTCCTCGGTACATCTTACGACTCTCCTGGCGCGCAGGCGCCAACTTGTCACTTTCGGAAGTAGTTGTGAAGAAACTAGAGAGGGCAGACAAATGAAGACGAATACCAAGAACATATGGCTCCGAATGTACACCGGCGTGGCGCTGGTTTCGGCTGTTGCAGCGGCAACATCTGCCAGGGGGGAAGTACCTTATGAGATTGGTTGTGACGGCGGCGAGTGCGGCGGAAGTGGCGCGACTTTGTGCGGCTATCGCGACTATGCCTACCCTGTTGCCGATGTGGACGGTCGCCTGACGGACGTGTACATCGGCACGGATGATCCGCACGTCGCCGATTATGCCGATGTGTGTGCCCCAGGTGGGTGGACTTTCGCCATAGAATCGGCTGGCTTCGGCAACCACGAACCCGGGAAGACGGATCACGGGCTGTTCTCGACGTATACAGGCAACGATGGACACTGGGTTATCCATTTCAGCGATGACACACCTGGCGATGGTGTGCTTGGGACAGGGCTGCCGGGTGCATTTACGTTCGGCTTCAATCACACGAGACCTTCGCATGACGTCGGGTGGCAAGCAACCGGGAGCAACGGAAGCGCGGAGGAGGACTGGACCTACCCTGTTGGGCTGGGCGTGGGCCCTGTACATGGCCCCGCGTGGCCGGCTGTATTCTGTGACGGCGCGGAGTCCGGCGGCGAAGGAACTCACGACTATGAGTACCTTGTGGAAGACCACGATCTCTCCCTCACCGATCTGTACATCGGAACGGACGACCCGAACGCGGCCAATTACACGAACATCTCCATGCCGCCTGACTGGTCGCTTGCCATTGAGGCTGACCCATTTCCCATTGACCACGATCCGCAGAAAACCGCGCACGGATCCGACTCGCCCAATCCAGGCCTGAATCTGGACCTCGTGATCCACTTCACCGGCCCCGCCGGCCTGCCGGATGGGAAGTTTCGGTTTGGGTTCGACCACCCCTGGCCCTCACATGACGTTGGGTGGCGAGCGGTTGACAATGGGGGGGAGGAGACAGCAGAGGACTGGAGCTTTCCCGTGGGGATGGGCGCAGGCCCTGTGCATGCACCATATGACCCGCCGCGGATCGTGTGTGATGGTGCGGAGTCCTCCGGCACCGGAACCGTCAGCTGCGATGCCAATCCCCGGGATTACGCGTATCTGGCAACCGATCCACATGGGGAACTGTCGGATGTTTACATCAGCACCTTCGATCAGTCCGACGACGAATATGAGAGCATCTGCGTACCGCCCGGGTGGTCTTTTGCCATTGAGGCGGATCCCTTCCCCATCGAATACGGCTCACGGAAGACTCCGCATGGAGGAACCGTCTCCTGCACTCCATGCTCGGACGGGCGATCTGTCATCCATTTCAGCGGACCTCCCGGGCTACCGAATCGGGCTTTCGCTTTTGGCTTCAATTGTGCTCGCCCGTCGAAAGACGCGGGTTGGCGGGCCGTAGGACATGTGCTCACGATGCAAGAGGACTGGAGC
Source organism: Planctomycetota bacterium (assembly GCA_043813895.1). GTDB lineage: Bacteria > Planctomycetota > Phycisphaerae > UBA1845 > UTPLA1 > CAZTAR01. The sequence goes on along the minus strand of JBDRKQ010000194.1, from coordinate 1,155 downwards.
GAATCGGTCGGATTGGGCGTTGGCCCCATTCACAGCCCTGCTCGACAATCAGGTGAGTGTGGCTGTCCTGGCGACATCGACGGGTCCGGCGTCGTGGACCTGGATGATCTTTGCGGATTCGTAGGAGTGCTTCTTAGCGCCCCCGATGATCCGTGCGGGGATATTGACCTCTTCGCCCTCGCGAACGGCTTGGACATCCAGCCGTTCGTGGACTTGATACTGGCCAACGACGGCGCTGGTACGTCCTGCGAGCCCTGTGCCTGTGACGCGGATTTAACCGGTGATGGACTGTGCGACCCTAATGATATCCCGGGCTTGATTGCCTGCATGGGCGATCCGACGCCGCCGGGCTGTGAGCAAGCCGATCTCAACTGCGATGGCAAGGTTGATGATGCCGACGTGGACAGCCTGACCTGCCAGATGCAATACGGTTGCCAGCATCCCTCGTGTTGTCCGTAGTCATGACGGCGGCTACTACACCGTAGGGTTTTGCCGTGCGACTGGGATTCCATGATGCTGTGGATTCTCACTCTGTTGCCACTTGTCCTCGGTCGCAAACAAGATGTAAGACGGTGTGCGCGGTGACGCGGGTGTCCCTTCGCGCCAGAATCGGCATGAGGACACATGGAAGCGGAGTGCGGAGCGGCAGATGGGAGTGGAAGTCGCGATCGTGGCGCTTGCGGGGGGCCGTCGCGACAATCACGCGTAAAATGTCCTATACTGTTTCCCGAGAGTCGGCGTATCTTCCTGTGACCGGGAGGCATGGATCATGGCTGAGGCGGACGAATCTGCGGTGATCGAGATCGCGGCGGCGGCGGAGCGGGAGCCGTTGGGCGCGGACGTGTTGCGGTGGCGGTGTGATCCGAGCACGTTGGGTTTCGTGTCCACCGCCGAGATCGAGCCACTGTACAGCGTGATCGGTCAGGACATCGCGGTGGACGCGCTTCGATTCGGTTTGGAGATCGACGCGCCCGGGCAGAACATCTTCGTTCGCGGCCTGACAGGCACCGGTCGGATGACGTTGATCCGGCGGATGCTGGAAGAGATCCAGGTGTCGTGTCCGCGGACGAAGGCGTGTTGTTACGTACACAACTTCGAGCAGCCCGATCGGCCGAAGCTGATCACGTTGCCTCGCGGGAGGGGGCAGCGTCTCCG